>NZ_LBMZ01000063.1:0-9791 GCF_001005525.1 Acinetobacter sp. AG1
CAATTGTGGCGTTTTTTATTTCCAATAGCTCCCTTTTTAAACGGAGGCTAAGTGGGATTCTTAAGCAGGCTTACGTAAATCTTTACGTAAGATCTTACCTACGTTAGATTTTGGTAGATCATCCATAAACTCAACATAACGTGGGCATTTATAACCTGTTAAGTTTTGTTTTGCATAAGCAATAATTTCTTCAGTTGTTAATGAAGGATCTTTTTTCACGATGAATAATTTAGGCACTTCACCTGATTTCTCATCTGGCACACCAATCGCAGCAACTTCCAATACTTTTGGATGCTTCGCAATCACTTCTTCAATTTCACTCGGGTAAACGTTAAAACCTGAAACCAAGATCATATCTTTTTTACGATCTACAATTTTGAAATAACCGCGTGAATCCATGACACCAACATCACCAGTACGGAAGAAACCGTCTTTGGTCATGACTTTCTCAGTTTCATCAGGACGATTCCAGTAGCCTTTCATTACCTGTGGGCCACGAATCGAAATTTCACCCTGCTCACCAAGTGCCACTTCATTACCATCATCATCAAGTAAAGCAACTTCAGTCAATGGTAATGGGATACCAATCGTACCACTGAACTCTGTTGTTGCAGGCGGGTTTGCTGTCGCCACTGGCGATGTTTCAGATAAACCATAACCTTCGATAATGATCGTACCTGTTACTTTCTGCCAAGCAGCGGCCGTAGATGGTAATACAGCCATACCACCACCCATTGCCATCTTCAATTTGCTATGGTCAAGCTGTTTAAATTCTTCGTTATTCACTAAGGCATTAAACAAGGTGTTTACTGCTGGGAAGAAAGAAGGTTGGTATTTGCGTAATTCACCAACGACTGCTGGTAGGTCACGTGGGTTCGGAATCAAGATATTCGCTTGACCTTTATACATACCGTAAAGCGCGCACACCATGAATGCAAAGATGTGATAAAGCGGTAACGCACACACGATACGATCATCTTTAGAACCGTCACCTGTGCCAAACTTACTTGAGAAAATACCATCACATTGTAATAGATTAGAAACCAAGTTACGGTGTGTTAACTCAGCACCTTTAGAAACACCTGTCGTACCACCTGTATATTGCAGTACAGCAGTATCGCTTAAGGTCAAACTTGGACGTTTATAATTGCTTGGATTCGCTTTACCTAACGCTGCATTAAATTTAACGTGACCAGGAATATTCCATGCTGGAATTTGTTTACGTACTTTACGTAAAACGAAGTTTACAATCGTACCTTTCAGTGTACCGAGCATGTCACCGACAGAAGCAACCACAACATGCTTCACTGGTGTTTTACCAATAATACTTTGATAAACACTAGCAAAGTTTTCGATGATTACAAGAGCTTCTGCCCCAGAGTCATTTAACTGATGCTCAAGCTCACGTGAAGTATAAAGTGGGTTTACATTGACCAATACTAAGCCCGCACGGAATACACCTAGAGCAACTACTGGATATTGAAATACGTTCGGCATCATCACCGCAACGCGTGTCCCTTTAGCCAAACCAAGGCCTTGTAAATAAGTAGCAAACTTACGGCTAGCGACTTCTAATTCATTGTACGTTAAAACTTTATCCATGAAGATAAAGGCATCACGTGAACCAAATTTTTGGAAATTGCGTTCAAAAATATCAACAAGTGAGGTGTTTTCAGCAGGCAGCGCAACTGTTTCTGGAATTCCTGTCTTTTGGTATTCTGCAAACCAAATCTTTTCCATAATGCCATTATCTCCGAGTAGTAATCCTTAAAAATGTAACGACGTTACTTTCCATGACAAAACTTTTTTTTAACTTTTGGAATTGCCCTGTCAATCTATTCAAATAATATGAATACCTTGTCATATATAACGTATTTTTATCACAGAATACTAGCCTTATCTCTGAATGAGGAGTCTATTTGCTTTTTGATATCCCCGTGGTAAAAGTTGCCCCTTTGTTGCTCTTTTTCCTATATATTTTTGGAGATCGTCCCCTTTCAGTTTTAGGTGTTGTTGTCCTGCAGCGACTTGGATTATTTCATCTAAACCTAGGGTTGTCATGGATAAAATTTGCTCTTTTTCATCAAGTTGTATCAACTTGTTACCTTTACCTTTATTCAGAACAGGTAATTCAGCCAAATCTATGATCAGTAAACGCCCTGATGAACTGAGAATTGCAACATGTGTGGCTTGTTGAATTGGCAGTAAAGGTAAAGCGGTTGCATTGTCTGCAACTGTCAAAAAGGCTTTACCTGCTTTCGCATTGGTATCTAACTGCACCGCTTGCGTTTTAAATCCATATCCATTTGAACTGACAGCAAGTAACTCATTACTGTCATCATCAATAAATACTTGAATAAATGATACGCCGCTGGCTGGTGCAAGCTTTGAGCTCAATGGCTCGCCTAAACCACGTGCAGAAGGGAGACTACTAATCGGCAGCGCATAACTCCGCCCCGTTTCATCTAAAAAGTAGACTCGTTGATTGGTTTTTCCGACTGCATGACTCAAATATTGATCACCCGCACGGAAATTTAGGTTTGCTGCATCAACATCACCACCTTTAGCGGCTCTCACCCAGCCTGCTTCTGACAAGACCACAGTTACTGTTTCCGCAGGCATTAAATCTTGTTCTTTGATTTGTACAGCATCAGCACGAGTAACAATCGGTGAGCGACGATCATCGCCAAATTTTTTCGCGTCTTCTTTTAACTCACCAATAATTAAATTCTTCAATGATTCAGGATTTGCCAGCTGCTCACGAATAATCGCTGCTTTCGCTTCTAATTCTTCTTGCTCACGGCGAATTTCCATTTCTTCAAGTTTAGCCAAATGACGAAGCTTGAGCTCCAAAATTGCCTCAGCTTGGATATCATCAATCCCAAAGTGCTGCATCAAAACAGGTTTTGGCTGATCTTCTTCACGAATAATCCGAATTACAGTATCAATATCTAAATAGGCAATTAAAAGGCCTGCCAAAATATGCAAACGTTTTTCAATTTTATTTAAATGATATTGCAAACGACGTGTTACGGTTTGCTTACGGATCTCAATCCATTCCAACAAAATACGGCGAATCGATTTGACTTGCGGACGACCATCTGCACCAATCATATTCAAATTAACGCGATAGCTTGATTCTAAATCAGTGGTTGCAAATAAATGGCTCATCACCGTTTCAGCATCTACACGATTAGAACGTAATACAATGACTAAGCGTGTTGGATTTTTATGATCTGATTCATCACGAATATCTGCCACCAAAGGCAACTTTTTCGCAATCATTTGATCTGCAATTTGCGTGACGACTTTTGAACCTGAAACTTGATAAGGTAGTTCAGTAATCACAATCTCATTTTTTTCGACCGTATACACTGCACGCGCACGATAGCTACCACGCCCTGTGGTTTGGATTTTCAGTAATTCTTCTGGTGGCGTAATAATTTCAGCTTTGGTCGGTAAATCGGGGGCTGGAATATATTCTGCTAATTTTTCATCAGTGGTTTCAGGATTACGAATTAATGCAATCGTACCTTTCACTACTTCACGTAAGTTATGCGGTGGAATATCGGTTGCCATCCCTACCGCAATACCCGTCGTACCGTTCAGTAGGATATTGGGAATCCTTGCAGGCAAAGTGATCGGTTCTTTCATTGAACCATCAAAGTTATCTTGCCATTCACTCGTCCCTTGTCCAAGCTCACTCAGTAATAATTCACTATAAGCAGACAATTTGGCTTCGGTATAACGCATTGCCGCAAATGATTTTGGGTCATCAGGTGAACCCCAGTTGCCTTGACCTTCAATCAATGGATAACGGTAGCTGAATGGCTGTGCCATCAACACCATCGCTTCATAACAGGCTGAGTCACCATGCGGATGATATTTACCGAGTACATCACCAACAGTACGGGCTGACTTCTTCGGCTTGCCAGTCGATTTTAAACCCAGCTCACTCATTGCATAAACAATACGACGTTGTACAGGTTTTAAACCATCGCTGATATGCGGCAGTGCACGATCCATAATCACGTACATGGCATAATTTAAGTAAGCTTGTTCTGTGAATTCGGCTACGGAGCGGTTTTCGGTTGCATGATGTGCAAGGCTGGTCATTTCAGCAAGTCATCCAAAATCATTGTTATCGTCAATGCTTTGTATGCTATGTGGATGAAAGCGTTGTGACAAGTGCTTGTTGTTGTTTAAACGTCAAATGGTGTCTTAATGATTAAATGTATCATTCTAATAATATGAGTAAAGCCCTTAGTATTTAAATATTAGCTCTCGTTAAGCCTGTCCTCTAAAATTTCCAAACCAACTTCTGCCCATTCTGCTACCTCATCATCTTCTAAATAGTTAGCATAAACTTGCCTTATCTTCTCACTTCCAGAGGAATTCCCCAAAGTTACAGCAATAGATATTCTCACCTCGGTACAGTCATCATTAGAATATCCTAAAATTAAAGCCTCTAAATCTCTATCTAACCCCTCCCTATATAAATGCCCACAAGCAGCAACCGCAGCTGCCCGAACCTCACTGTTTTCATCATTTACTAGATCTATCAGAATGGTCTTTGATTCTGTTTTAAATGGGTACTTACATTCAGATAAGCAACCTAATTGCCCCAAGAGGAAAGCCGCAATCTCTCTTTGATAACATACTATAGAATTCGACCATTCTTTAGCTAAATCAAATACTTCTCTTGTACCTTTACAATGCAATTTTCTTGCAATTAATGTCCTTACCTCAGGATTTATATCATCAAGCCAATCTATGAGTTCTTGGGTAGTTAACGTATCTAAATACCGACTAGCAAAAATTGCTAATGTAGTCTGATTATCTACAATCATTTTCCTTATCCTTTCCTTATTATTAATTAACTCATCTTCTTAAGATGAAAATCTCAAGCTTTTAAATAATTCTTATTCAAATCACGAAACTTTAATGAATCCTAAAGACAACCTCCAATAAATCCAAATTCTTTATAATTAGATATCTAACAATAGACGTCTTGCAAAAGTCAAAAAACAACCACTGGAATATTAAATTGCTGTCTTATTTGCTTAAGTGCATCATTACTCATTTTATAGTTATTTAATTTTTGTAAATATCGAAACATCATTTTTATATTCTAGTGCAATACTATTCTGATCTTTCTTTTTATATTTTTCATAACAATTAAGCCAACAATGACTATAGTGAACCAGATAGTAATTCTCTTTCTCTATTATTGAGTCTATCTCCAATCTTTTTTGCCAATTTTCAAATTTAGAATATTTACCATTACCTAGATCACAAGTGAAACTTTTTACTTCATCAATAACATTTGTAGTTGAAATCGTTAACGTTCTATTTTTCATTAAACATTCTTTAAACCTATCTTGAGGCATTTTTACCTTTTGATTTCCATATACTCCTTGCCAAATACCAATAAGGTTAGTTTCAGCATGTGTATAAGAAATAAGTAAAAATAAGAAAAGAAATTTTAGCCAACTTATACTCATTCTAAAGAATCCTGAAAAAAATATTATTATTTCATTTATCTATAATATATTATCAATGCTCATCTATTGAAGATGCAGACTCAGCATCATCCTCTTTATAAATAAATTTCGGCATTTCTAGACCAAAATAAATTGCAATCACACGTAAAGTAAAACCAAATACTAAAGTAAAAATCACAGTCAAATCATGAGGTAAACCAATTTCCAAACACACCCAATAGCAGATGACTGCAACAAAGGAGATACTGGCGTACAACTCACGGCGGAACACTAAAGGCACATCATTACAAAGAATATCTCGTAGGATACCGCCTGAAACTCCCGTTAACACACCCGCCACGGCAGAAACTACAAAACCATGACCCATCGATAATGCAATTTGACAACCAATGATGGTAAAACCAATTAAGCCCATGGCATCGAGCAATAAGAATACACTGCGTAAATGCTTCATCCACTTGGCGATAATAATGGTGACAAACGCTGCACAACAAGTCAGAACTAAATATTCAGGATGTTTGACCCACGTTAAAGGATAATGGCCTAGTAAAACATCTCGAACTGAACCACCACCTAAAGCAGTCACACAAGCAATCAGTGTTACCCCAAACCAGTCCATACTACGTCGTCCTGCTGATAACGCCCCTGTCATCGCTTCCGCAGTAATGGCAATAATATAAATCACGGTGAGTAACATCTGCCGACATCCCTAAATCAGGCATCAAAGTGTGCGCTATTTTAAGACAAACTTAGATGAATTGTGCACAACATTGTTTAAATTTTTTCCCTGAACCACAAATACAAGGTTGTTTCATTGTTATTTGCATATTCAAGGTTGGATCAAGAAAGTACCAGTGTTGTTGATGCAAAACAAAATGTGAAACTTCATGATGAATATGCGCCTGTTTGTCACCCTGATTTTTATCACAATAATGAGCTTTGAACTCGACCAAGGCATGGGTTTTATCCAGTTTTGGCTGGTGCTGCACGACTTCTAATTTTAGCCACTGATTGGATTGACTCCAATCTGCAATCGCATCTCGATCCAAAGCAGCTTGCTGCCCCAAAGCAGTGGTTTCCAAAATATAATCAATCTGTTGTAAAGCAAAAGCACTGTAACGCGAACGCATTAATTGCTCTGCATTTTGAGCAAATTGTTGTTTCAAATGCAAAGGCTGGCAACATATTACATATAGCCCATTTCCACATGGGCAATTGTCTGTCAATGTCATTTCAATACTCAAATAAAAATAGCCTTGAGCAAAACTACCGCAATCACGATCGTAAAGCTCAAAGGCTATTTAAAACAAACTTAATTATTTATCGGGTAACTTTTCTTTGGCAATAATACGCACTTTTTCAATTTTGTGCCCATCCATTGTAACAACCTCAAAGCGATAGCCATCAGCTTCAACCATTTCCCCATTTTCAGGTAAACGACCTAAATGAAATAACACATAACCAGATAAGGTTGAATATTCTTCACTTTCATCAACCAGATCTTTACCTAATAACAGTGATACATGGCGAATGTCAGTTGAACCTTCTAATAACATTGAACCATCATCCAAACTGGCAGCCACAGCTTCCAATTCGTCTTCATCAGGGAACTCACCTGCGATCGCCTCTAATACATCTATCGGCGTTGCAATTCCCTCGATAGAACCGTATTCATTTAAAACGATTGCAATTTGTAATGGAGCCTGACGTAACTGCTCCATCACCATTAATACTTGTGCATTTTCATGCACAATCACAGGCTCACGTAAGTGTTTACTGAAATCAATTGCACCTGTTTCGATATATTCATTCAGTACTTTATGCGTTAAAACAACACCTTCAATATTGTCTAACTCACCACGCGCAATAATCAACCGCGAATGGGTCATTGTCATTAAACGTTCTTTCAACTCTGCCGGATCAGCGTCTAAATCTAACCATTCTAATTCAGGACGCGGTGTCATCACAGATTTCACAGGACGTTCAGATAAGCCTAAAACACCCTGTACCAATACGCTATGATAGACCCCATTATCTTCATCAAACACTTCTTTGGCATAGGCTTGAGTCGCTAAAACATCTTCGGCTTCTTTATTTTGGCCTTCACTACCATTGCCTTTACTGCCCAACATACGTAATACCGCAGAAGCTGTGCGATAACGTAAATCAGTCGTCGTCACCAATTTCTCTTGATTGCGACGCATGGTCTGATTCACGATTTCGACTAAGACAGAGAAACCAATCGCAGCGTACAAGTAACCTTTCGGAATATGGAAACCAAAGCCCTCAACCACTAACGAGAAACCAATCATCATCAGGAAGCCAAGACACAAAATCACGACCGTTGGATGCTTATTCACAAAATCCATCAGCGGTTTGGATGCCCAAAGCATAATACCAACAGCAATAATCATTGCCAGCATCATGACACTTTGATGCTTCACCATACCAACCGCAGTAATCACACTATCTAAAGAAAAGACGGCATCTAAAACTACAATCTGAACAATCACCATCCAAAAAGTAGCATGTACAGGATTTTCTTCTTTCAGAGTTTGGTGACCCTCGATTCGTTCATGTAACTCCATCGTACCTTTGAAGAGTAAGAACACACCACCAAATAGCAAAATCAGGTCACGACCAGAAAAGGCATGGTCAAAAATATGGAACAGTGGTTCAGTTAGAGTCACAACCCATGCAATTGCGGCAAGCAATCCTAGACGCATGATTAAGGCGAGAATCAAACCAACTCTACGAGCAGCATTACGTTGTTCTGGTGGTAGTTTTTCTGCCAAGATTGCAATAAATACTAGGTTATCAATACCTAATACGATTTCAAGCACCACCAATGTGGCTAAGCCAACCCATGCAGAAGGATCAGACATCCATTCAAAAATCATTGATGTGACTCCTCTGCAAAATCAGCAATATCGTTATGAAGTTGAAATTTTAAAAGGTCGGCACAAATAGCCAAAACATTTTTTTTAGGAAATAAGAACAAAGCGGAGCGACAACAACCACTACTCATAGAGGTACATAAATTAATAAAAGGATTTTCAGTATAGGCAAGATTGCAGTGAAATTCATCTTTTTTATGTGCTTGTTGTTTTCAAATTTTTTCTAAAATTCATAATATTGTTTTGTACGTAAAGTGTGCATAAAACTGTCATAAAAGTCATTTAACCTAGACAAGCACAATGAAAATGATAAGGTGAAAATAAACCGAATGAATAGTGTATTTAGAATGACAGATAAAAAAACCATTTCTTCTACTCCCAGAAAAACCACCCAATCTCTTATTGCTTTATATTGCGGTTCTCGTACAGGTAACAAACCCATTTATCGAGATAAAGCCATCGAACTTGCTCAACACATCGCAAATCAAGGTTTTGGAATTGTCTATGGCGGAGCAAGTATTGGCTTAATGGGTCAAGTTGCAGATACTGTACTGGAACATAGCGGTGAAGTAGTCGGTGTAATTCCTGAGTTTATGTTGGACTATGAAATTGCACACAATAAATTAACAGAGCTTCATATTGTTGAGACCATGCATGAACGTAAAGCATTGATGGCGGAGCGTGCCATTGCTTTTATTGCTTTACCTGGTGGTTTGGGTACTTTTGAAGAGATTTTAGAAATAGCTACTTGGGGTCAACTCAATCAGCACCAAAAACCTATGATTATTTATAATGTAAATCGTTTTTATGATGCCTTAATTGCTCAACTAGATCATGCTGTTGAAGAAGGATTTTTACCTCCTCAACATCGTGCCAAAGTGATTATTTGTGATTCGCTTGAACAAATTACCAATGTAATTAAAAATTTGAATAGTCCTACACGTATCGAAGTCTAAAATACTCAGCATAAAAAAACGGATCAAATTGATCCGTTTTTTATGCCAAGAGTTTATTGAAGATTAACTTGGTAAACAGCCGTTGAACCACTGACTTCATTACCAACCACGAGTAATGGCTTACCATTTGGAGAGTCTTTTGCAGAGACAAAGATCAATCCCTCAGGTCCTAAATCACCCTGCTGCGCAATATCTGTTTCTACAAAATTACGGGTAGTAAAATATTCAATAAACTTAGGTTTATTCGGCGTGGTGATGTCATACGCCATGATGCCACTCATACGTTCCAAACCAATAAAAGCAAAGGTTTTCTTCCCGATTGTCCCCACAGTAATACCTTCTGGTTCTGGGCCTTTGGCAGCACTTCGCTTATCAAAAGTGACTTCTTCATGATCACTATTAAAGTATTTAGGGAATAACTCTGCTATTTTCTT
>NZ_LBMZ01000071.1:0-12906 GCF_001005525.1 Acinetobacter sp. AG1
ATTAGTGACGACGGCTTTGAATCAACTTGAACAGATTCAAGGGCAATATGCGTTGTGTTCGATGTGTATCGGTGTGGGGCAAGGCATCGCTCTCATCATTCAGCGTGTTGAGTGAGGTCTATCATGAGCCAGTTATACGCCAGCTTATTTTATCAGCCTGATGTCACTGCCATTTTTAATGATCGTGCTTTATTGGGTTATATGATCCAAGCCGAAGTTGCTTTGGCTAAAGCCCAAGCAAAAATAAATGTCATTCCTACATCTACTGCCTCGATTATCGAGCAGGTTGGGCAGAATGCCTTAGCAGAAATTGATTTTGATGGTTTGGCTGTTGCAACTGGTTTAGCTGGGAATATTGCGATTCCCTTTGTGAAACAATTCACCGCGATTGTTAAACAACAGAATGAAGATGCCTCTCGATACGTACATTGGGGTGCAACCAGTCAAGATATCATTGATACGGCAATGATTTTGCAATGTCGTGATGCGCTGGTCTTGATTGAACAGCAACTTCAATATGCGTATCAAGTTTCACTCAAACAAGCCGAGCATTATCGTGATCAGGTGATGATTGGACGAACATGGTTACAGCAAGCGTTGCCGATTACCTTAGGACATAAATTTGCACGTTATGCAGCCGGATTTAAGCGTGATCTTGATCGTTTGCAAGCAATGAAAGCACGTGTGTTAACTGCCCAACTTGGTGGTGCAGTGGGTTCATTAGCATCTTTGCACAATCAGGGTTCTGCTGTAGTGCATGCTTTTGCAATTGAATTAAAACTGACTACACCTGAATGTACATGGCACGGTGAGCGTGATCGTATCGTTGAGATTGCAAGTGTGCTTGCGATTACCGTTGGTAATGTTGGAAAAATCGCACGTGATTGGTCATTACTCATGCAGACTGAAATTGCTGAGGTTTTTGAGCCAACGGTAAAAGGTCGGGGTGGTTCATCTACCATGCCACATAAGCGTAACCCCGTTGCAGCCGCTTCAATTCTTGCAGCGGCAAATCGTGTACCTGCACTGATGGCAAGTGTTTATCAAAGCATGGTGCAAGAACATGAACGTGCTTTAGGTGCTTGGCATGCGGAATGGTTGGCGATTCCTGAGATTTTCCAGTTATGTGCAGGCGCATTAGAGCGTGCAAATGATGTGCTAGAAAATATGCAAGTCAATCCTGAAGCAATGCAGCGCAATCTTGAGTGTACAGATGGTTTGATTATGGCTGAAGCGGTGATGATGACGCTTGCAAGCAAAATTGGGCGCTTAAATGCACACCATGTGGTTGAGCAAGCGTGTCAGGAAGCAGTCGAACAACAAACTCATTTAAAAAATATTTTATCTCAATTAGATGAAGTGAAAAAATACTTCACCACATCTGATTTAGACGCACTTTTTAAACCTGAGTCCTATTTGGGCAATATCCAAGCGCAAATTGATGCAGTTTTGCAAGCAGCTCAAGGAGAGTCGAAATGATGATGAATATTCATAATCGTCAAGGACATCAACTTGCAGTGCAAGTGCAAGGTCTGAAAGATGCACCTGTCATTATCTTTTCCAATTCACTTGGGACTGATCATGGGATGTGGCAAGCGCAAGTTGCAGCATTCACTACACAGTATCAGGTTGTGACTTACGATACACGAGGTCATGGTGCAAGTGATGTTATTGATGCGACAACCTTGTCGAATCTTGCTGAAGATGTTGTAGATGTCTTAGATGCCCTTAAGATTGAAAAAGCCCATTTTTGTGGGATTTCAATGGGAGGGATCACAGGATTGTATCTTGCGATTCATCATGCAGAGCGTTTTCTGAGCGTCACAATTGCAAATTCGGCTGCAAAAATTGGTACGGCAGAAGCTTGGAATGGTCGTGCAAATAGTGTTGAACAACAGGGTTTAGCAGAGCTTGTTAAAACCACTCATACACGTTGGTTTAGTGAGTACTTTGATTATGCCCATGACGTATTGGCACAAAAAACTATTCAAAGTTTAGCTTTAACACCATCACAAGGTTATGCGAATGCTTGTCGAGCTTTGGCTGATGCCGATTTACGCGATCAACTGAATCAAATTCAAATTCCCACTTTAATTATCGCAGGTCAATTTGACCCTGTAACCACAGTTCAAGATGCAGAATTCATGCATCAGTCTATCAAAAACAGTCAGCTTGAAGTCTTGGCAGCTTCGCACTTATCGAATATTGAACAACCGCAAGTGTTCAACCAAACATTGTCCAAGTTTATTCAAAAGATATAACCGCACAGGGTTAGAAAGGAATTCGCCTACAAGGAGGCAACTATGGCACAGGAATTTGCTGCCCCAAAAAGCAGTATGGATGCGCAAGCACTCATTAATGATGCACCGATTAGTAAATATCAGTGGATGATCGCAATTGTTTGTTTCCTGATTGTATTTGTTGATGGGATTGATACGGCAGCAATGGGCTTTATTGCACCTGCGTTGGCACAAGATTGGGGCTTGGATCGTTCTCAACTTGGACCTGTGATGAGTGCTGCACTTGGCGGCATGATTATTGGTGCATTGGTATCAGGCCCAACGGCAGATCGTTTCGGACGAAAAATTGTTTTAACCATTTCCATGCTAGTTTTTGGTGGTTTCACTTTGGCATCTGCTTATGCAACTCATTTAGATAGTTTAGTTGTATTACGCTTTTTAACGGGTATTGGACTCGGTGCTGCAATGCCAAATGCAACGACTTTATTCTCTGAGTATTGTCCAAATAGGATTCGTTCACTTCTGATCACCTGTATGTTTTGTGGCTATAACTTGGGTATGGCAACAGGTGGTTTTATCAGTAGTTGGTTAATCCCAAAATTTGGATGGCACAGTTTGTTTTTATTAGGTGGTTGGTCGCCACTCATTTTAATGCTTTTAGTGATTTTTTGCTTACCAGAATCATATCGATTCTTGATCGTCAAAGGTAAAAACCCAGAAAAGGTCCGCAAAATTTTAAGCCGTATTGCACCTCAACAAGTTCAAGGTGTAACAGAATTTCATATTCCAGAAGAACAATCGGCTGTGGCTGAAAAGAAAA
Source organism: Acinetobacter sp. AG1 (assembly GCF_001005525.1). Taxonomy (NCBI): domain Bacteria; kingdom Pseudomonadati; phylum Pseudomonadota; class Gammaproteobacteria; order Moraxellales; family Moraxellaceae; genus Acinetobacter; species Acinetobacter sp. AG1. The sequence goes on from NZ_LBMZ01000071.1 coordinate 3,061, forward strand.
ACGTGTTTGGTATGTTGTTCTCAAAACAATATGCCAAAGGCACGATTTTATTATGGTCGACTTATTTTATGGGCTTGGTCGTGATTTATCTCTTGACCAGTTGGTTACCAACTTTAATGCGTGAAACAGGCGCAACCATGGAACGTGCTGCATTTATCGGTGGTTTATTTCAATTTGGCGGCGTACTCAGCGCGCTATTTATCGGCTGGGCAATGGATCGTTTCAATCCAAATCGCATTATTTCAGTGTTCTACTTTATTGCAGGTGTATTTGCAGTTGCCGTTGGTCAAAGTCTCAATAATCCAACCTTATTGGCATTCTTAGTGCTATGTGCGGGCATTGCGATCAATGGGGCTCAGTCTTCGATGCCAGCCTTAAGTGCTCGCTTTTATCCAACGCAATGTCGGGCAACAGGTATTTCTTGGATGACAGGAATTGGTCGATTTGGCGCAGTGTTTGGTGCTTGGATTGGTGCAGTTTTGTTAGGCAATGATTGGTCTTTCACAGCGATTCTTAGCTTATTGATGATTCCAGCAACAGCTGCTGCGGTGGCGATTTTTGTTAAATCTTTAGTTGCGCATACAGATGCGACCTAACTTTCATAATCAGGGACAACGTCAATGAATGATGAACAACGTTATCAACAAGGACTGAAAGTTCGTACGGAAGTGCTTGGTGGAAAACATGTCGGGCGTTCTTTAGAGAACCTGAATGACTTTAACCAAGATTTTCAGAACTTTATTAGTCGATTTGCTTGGGGTGAAGTGTGGTCACGTGAAGGTTTACCACGTCATACCCGTAGCTTAGTTACCATTGCCATTTTGTTGGCCTTGGGACGAGAAGATGAACTCAGAATGCATTTACGTGCTTGTTTTAACAATGGCGTAACTAAGGACGAACTCAAAGAACTGATCTTACATAGTTCATTATATGCCGGTTTACCTGCTGCAAATGCTGCAATGCATATGGCAGAAGAGGTATTCAAAGAAATTGGAATAGATGTGCAGCCCGTTTCGGCACAGTCACAGGATTAAGGAGTCAGGCATGTTAATTCATACATTAGGTGCGTATCCGCAAAGAAATACGGATGATCATCCGCCAGCATATACACCAGGCTATAAAACCAGTGTGCTACGTTCGCCAAAAAATGCATTGATTTCAATCAGCGAGACCTTGACGGAAGTTACCTCACCACATTTTTCACCCAATCTTTTTGGCCCAAAAGACAATGATTTGATTCTGAACTATGCCAAAGATGGTTTACCTGTTGGTGAGCGAATCATTGTGCATGGTTATGTGCGTGATCAGTTTGGTCGCCCCGTTAAAAATGCCTTATTAGAAGTATGGCAAGCCAATGCGTCAGGTCGTTATCGTCATCCGAATGATAAGTTTATCGGTGCAATGGACCCTAACTTTGGTGGTTGTGGTCGTACGCTCACCGATGGAAATGGTTTCTTTATTTTCCGTACCATTAAACCGGGTCCATATCCGTGGCGTAACCGTATCAATGAATGGCGCCCAGCGCATGTTCATTTTTCTTTGATCGCTGATGGCTGGGCACAGCGCTTGATTTCGCAATTCTACTTTGAAGGCGATACCTTAATCGATTCTTGTCCAATTTTAAAAACCATTCCATCTGAAGATCAACGTCGTGCCTTGATTGCATTGGAAGATAAAAATAATTTCATTGAAGCTGACAGCCGTTGTTACCGCTTTGATATTCATCTTCGTGGTCGTCGTGCGACTTATTTTGAAAATGATTTGACTTAAGGGAGCAATACAATGAACGCGTGGAATTTTCAGGAATTGAAAGAAACCCCATCACAAACAGGTGGCCCTTATGTACATATTGGTTTATTACCACAGCAAGCCAATATTGAGGTGTTTGAACACAATTTTAACAATCAGTTGGTGAGTGAAAAAACGCAAGGTCAACGTATTCGTCTTGAAGGACAAGTATTTGATGGACTGGGTTTGCCATTACGAGATGTGTTGTTAGAAATCTGGCAAGCCGATGCCAACGGTGTTTACCCAAGTCAAGCCGATACTCAAGGCAAAACAGTTGATCCAAACTTCCTAGGTTGGGGTCGTACTGGTGCAAATTTTGAAACGGGTTTCTGGAGTTTCAATACCGTAAAACCGGGCGCTGTTGCAGGTCGCAAGGGCTCTATTCAAGCACCGCATATTGCAGTGGTTGTATTTGCGCGTGGTATCAATCTTGGTTTGCATACTCGTGTTTACTTCGAGGATGAAGTGGAAGCGAATGCAAACGATCCGATTCTAAACAGTATTGAATGGGCGACACGTCGTCAAACCTTAATTGCCAAACGCACAGAAGTGGATGGTGAAGTGGTGTATCGCTTTGACATTCGTATTCAGGGCGAAGATGAAACTGTGTTTTTTGATATTTAAATTTTAAGTGCATAACGAATGATTGCTTGCTCTTGGGAAAGACAGGCAATCCATTAAGGAAGATGATGATGAAAATGAAAACACTGGCAGCATTAACGTTGCTTGTTAGCCCTTTATTTACGGTTCAAATGGTACACGCTCAAGAAAATGTTCAAAAACAGGTTGAACTTTCGGCACTGGCACAACTACCTGTTAAAACAATTGTACCTATTACTGCAAAAACTAAAGAGCAAGCGATCGCTCAAGCAAAAGTGATTGCAGCCAATCAAGATGCAGATTTAGCAGAGTTTCGGATTGATTTATTAGATTTTGCTGCTGATAGCAAACAAGTGATTGCTTTAGGGCATGAATTAAAAAAGATTCTAGTTACTAAACCCATGATTGCAACCATTCGCACTCACAATGAGGGTGGAAAACTCACCATTAGTGATGCTGATTATGGCAAGACCTATCAAGCCTATTTAAAACAGCCTTTTATGGATATGTTAGATGTGGAAATGTTCCGCGATCAGCAGGTGGTTAAAAATACTGTCAAATTGGCGCATGACAAAAAAGTTTTGATTGTGATGTCGAATCACGATTTTCAGAAGACGCCAAATGAAGATGAAATTGTGAAGCGTCTTCTTAAACAGGATGAGCTAGGTGCAGATATTTTAAAAATCGCAGTGATGCCACAAAGCAAACAAGATGTTTTTACCTTGATGAATGCAACGTTAAAAGTCAGCCAACAATCTAAAAAACCACTGTTGACCATGTCTATGGGTAAGTTAGGCACCATTTCAAGAATTGCGACTGCAAATATGGGCGGTAGCTTTAGCTTCGGCATGATTGGTGAGGCATCGGCACCGGGTCAAATTGATGTGACCCAACTCAAACAGTTCTTAAAAACAGTTCAACCAACACAATAATTGAAAAGGATTTTAAAATGAACGTTATTTCTTTACGTTTAAGTGCGCTTGCAATCGGTTTAGCAGTATCAGGTTTGGCAGCAGCTGAAACTTATGTCGTTGATCGTTATCAGGATGATACTGAAAAAGGTTCACTGCGTTGGGCGATTGAACAAGCCAATACCAAACCAAGCGAAGCCAGTGAAATTCTGATTCAAGCAGTTGGGCAAGCACCGTATGAAATCAAGATCAATAGCCCACTTCCTGAAATTAAAGCACCTGTCAAAATCATCGGTACACAATGGGCAAAAACAGGTGAGTTTGTCGCAGTAGATGGTTCAAATTACATTAAAGGTACAGGGGTTGAAGCCTGTCCGGGTGCGGTAGCAGGGCAGTTTGGAACCAATGTGCGTACCACAACTTTACCGGGTATCGTGTTGCGGGACATTAATGGTGTCACGATTCAAGGTTTAGAAATTCGTCATTTCTGTATCGGTATTTTGATGAACCGTGCCAGCAACAACTTGATTCAACATAACCGCATTATGCACAACTATGGTGGTGCAGGTGTGATGTTGACGGGAGATGATGGCAGAGGCAATCCAACTGCAACCACCACCAATAATAACAAGGTATTGGATAATTACTTTCAAGACAATGGTGACGGTTTAGAGCTAACCCGTGGTGCTGCATTTAACTTAGTGGCAAATAATCATTTTATTTCCACTTCTGCAAATCCAGAACCATCACAAGGCATTGAAATCCTATGGGGGAATGACAATTCTGTGGTCGGCAACAAGTTTGAAAATTATTCAGATGGCTTGCAGATCAATTGGGGTAAACGTAACTATATCGCCTATAACGAACTAACCAATAACTCGAATGGTTTTAATCTAACGGGTGATGGCAATATTTTTGACAGCAATAAAGTACATGGCAATCGGGTGGGAATCGCGATCCGCTCTGAAAAAGATGCCAATGCCCATATTACTTTGACCAAAAACTTAATCTGGAATAATGGCAAAGAAATTAAACGTTGTGAGGCGGGCGGAAGTTGCGTACCGAATCAACGTGTCGGCGCGATTATCTTTGATATTCCGGGATTAGAGCATGCACATTTCGTCGGTTCACGTGGTCATGGGGTCAAAATTGATCCTGCAAATTTGCAAAAAACCTGCAACAAACCAAATGAGCAAGGCTGTAATGCTCAACCCAACCAGAATATTCAGGCACCGAAATTAACTTTGTCTAAAGGACAAATTGTCGCGCAAATTAAAGGGCAACCGAATCAACGTTATCAGCTTGAATTGTTTGGAAACTCATCAGCAAATTCAAATGAAGCGGAATTGTATTTAGGTTCGGTTGTTGCTGTGACCAATGCAGAAGGTATTGCGATTGCATCATGGAAGCCAACAACAAAAGTGGCGGCGGTGACTGCAAATGTTACCGATCATTTAGGCGCAACTTCTGAACTTAGTTCAGCCGTGAAATTTAAATAAAAGCATGGAGGCTTTGACATGAATTCAAGTTCTTTATTGGTCAAAATGAGTTGTTTGGCAATTGCCATTTGTACAGCACAAAGTAGTTTTGCCGATCAGCCTTGGTCGCAAGATCGTCAATGGCTACTCGGAGATGGGAACGGGCAACGTCAGCAATTAGAAAAAGACGGCTATAAATTTACCGCAGCGATTATGAGTCAATCAGCAACCAATCTAGAGGGTGGCTATAACGACGATAATAGCTTTGAAAATGCGGCTCAATTGGCCCTAGGTGCAAATTTTGATTTAGGCAAAATTGCGGGTTGGGAAAATACCACAGCCAATATTTTAATTACCAAGCGCGATGGTAATTCTTTAACACTAGAGCGAATTAAAGATCCACGCTCTAGTGCTTTAGGCAACACCCAAGAGATTTATGGGCGAGGCAAAATTTGGCGTTTAACTCAGGCTTGGGTCAAAAAAGGTTCTGCTGACAATACGGTGCAATTCAAAATTGGTCGTATGGGCATGTCAGATGACTTTAATAGCTCGCAATGTGAATTTCAAAACTTATTGTTATGTGGTGGTCAACTCGGTAAGTCGATTGGTTCAATTTGGTACAACTTACCAGTTGGGCTGTGGGGTACTAATCTTAAATACCAATTTGCGCCTGAATGGACATTGGGTGTTGGTGTCTATGAAGTAAACCCTGACAATGTTAAAACTGGAAAAAGTGATGGTTTTAACTTGGATATGGACAATGTCAAAGGGGCAACCATTCCTGTGGAACTGGCTTGGCGACCTAAGTTTGCAGCATTCAATGGATTAGCAGGTGAATATAAGCTGGGTGCGTTGTATTCGACTGCTGAAGCCAATGATATTGCAACAGTTGGCAAAGTCCACGATAGCAAACATAGTTTTTGGTTGAATGCACAGCAACAACTCACCCAACAAGGTGAAAACCCTAAACGTGGTTTATATGTCAGCTTTAATGCCGTGGTGAATGATAAAGCCACCACAGCCGTACAAAGCACACAACAACTGGCTCTTTGGTACAAAGGACCATTTGATAGTCGTCCAAACGATTCAATTGGTTTTGGTATTGCAAATTATTCAGTCAATGATCGTTATACCGATCGTCAAATTGCAACCAATACCAGTCGTGGCTATGACGAATATGATGCACTTGCGGCAGATTATATTCCCGTACAACGTGATGAGCTCAATCTTGAGCTGAACTATACCTATCAATGGTCACCTGCGATCATGCTCAGACCAAATCTACAATATATTCATCAGCCTGCGGGTGTTAAAGAAGTCGATGATGCGTGGGTTGCAGGTTTAAGTATGCGCGTGAATTTCTAATATAGGAGTATGACGTATGTCTGAATCTACAAGCTCACATATCATACTGAAAATATGGTGTTTTATTTTAGGGCTAGCTTTGCTACTGACAGGATTGTTTTTTACCGTCGGTGGTGTGAAGTTGGTGACATTAGGCGGATCATGGTATTTCGTGATCTCAGGTCTATTAACGTTAGTATCCGCATTTTTTATTTTTAAGAAAAAAGCATTAGGCGTAAGTATTTTCGCTGTTGTATTTATTGGAACTATTATTTGGTCGCTGTTTGATGCTGGCTGGGAATTTTGGCCTTTATTTTCTCGACTTATGTTCCCAGCAGGTTTATTTGCAGCTCTCATGCTGACTTTACCTGCGATACGCCGTTATCAATATCAACCGACTGCTATTTTACCTGCTTATGCTGTGGGTGGGTTAACTGTATTGAGTATGATTATTGGTCTCTATCAAATGTTTATTCCACACCCAACGGTCACGGCTTCTGGTGCGCAATTGCCATTGGTTCCAGTTAAAGCAGATATGAAGCAAACCAATTGGCAACATTATGGACAGGATGCTGGTGGTAGTCGTTTCGCAGCTTTAGATCAAATTACCCGTGACAATGTACATCGATTAAAAGAAGACTGGCGCTTTCGTACAGGTGATTTCACAACAGGTTCGGGTAATGGTGCTGAAGATCAAATGACACCATTGCAGGTCGGAAATAAACTTTTCTTATGTACCCCGCACAATAATATTTTTGCTTTAGAAGCCGATTCAGGTAAACAACTTTGGAAAGCTGAAGTCAATTCTAAAGCGGATGCGTGGGAACGTTGTCGTGGAGTTGCATACTTTGACTCAACTCAAGCATTGCAACAACCAACACTAGTTGGCGCAACACCCGTAAAAGCAGTTGCAACAAATACATCTTGTTTACGTCGTGTTTATACCAATACACCTGATGGGCGTTTGATTGCTGTCAATGCTGACACAGGTGAGCGCTGTAAAGACTTTGGTGTAGATGGTACTGTTGATTTATTAAAAGGATTGGGTGAGGGCACCAAAGCCCCACGTTTTGAAGTCACTTCTGCGCCAACGGTGGCTGGTTCAGTATTGGTCATTGGTAGCCGTATTGCAGATAACTTTGCGGCAGATATGCCAGGTGGTGTTATTCGTGCATACGATGTCATTACAGGTGAATTACGTTGGGCATTTGATCCACGTAATCCTGATCCAAACTATGTACTTAAAGACGGCGAAACTTATAAGCGTAGTTCAGCTAACTCATGGGCAGCCATGTCTTATGATCCGCAAATGAACACCGTATTTTTACCGATGGGAAGTTCATCTGTCGATGTTTGGGGTGGTAATCGTCAGCCACTCGACCACAAGTACAACTCATCTGTATTGGCTTTAGATGCCACCACAGGTAAAGAAAAGTGGGTGTATCAAACTGTTCATAATGATTTATGGGACTTTGATTTACCAATGCAACCAAGTCTTGTTGACTTCCCAATGAAAGATGGAACAAATAAGCCTGCGGTGGTAATTGGAACAAAATCAGGTCAATTCTTTGTGCTAGATCGTGTCACAGGTCAACCACTGACAAAAGTGGTGGAGCAAGCTGTAAAACCTGCGGATATCAAAGGTGAACAATACAGCCCAACACAACCGCGTTCGGTTGAAATGCCTCAAATTGGTAATCAAACCTTAACTGAATCAGACATGTGGGGTGCAACACCATTTGATCAATTGATGTGTCGTATCAACTTCAAATCAATGCGTTACGAAGGTTTATTTACTGCACCGGGTAAAGATGTTTCACTCAGCTTCCCTGGCTCTTTGGGTGGAATGAATTGGGGCAGTATTGCATTTGATCCAAGCCATCAATATATGTTTGTCAATGATATGCGTTTGGGCTTATGGATTCAGCTGGTTGAGCAAACACCAGAAGATCTTGCACGAGAAGCAAATGGCGGTGAAAAGGTGAATACGGGTATGGGGGCTGTGCCAATGAAAGGTACGCCATATAAAGTAGATAAAAACCGTTTCTGGTCGAAATTGAATATTCCATGCCAAAAACCACCTTATGGCACGATGACAGCAATTGATATGAAAACACGTCAAATTGCATGGCAAGTGCCGATGGGAACAGTAGAAGATACTGGCCCAATGGGCATCAAAATGGGATTGAAAGCACCGATTGGTATGCCTACGATTGGTGGACCAATGGCGACGCAAGGTGGTTTAGTCTTCTTTGCAGCAACACAAGACTATTATTTACGTGCATTAGATTCTTCAACGGGCAAAGAGTTGTGGAAATCACGTTTACCTGTTGGTAGTCAAGCAACGCCGATCAGTTATGTTTCACCTAAAACAGGCAAACAGTATGTGATGATTACGGCGGGCGGGGCTCGTCAATCGCCTGATCATGGTGATTACGTCATTGCATATAGTTTGCAATAACATAAATTGATGTGATTCAGAAAAACTGCAATCAAATGATTGCAGTTTTTTATTTTAGTTCAATTCTAAGCAGAAGCAGTCAAAACAGGCATTTTGATTGCGTCGGAGATGACAACGAATTGTGGTTTAGCATTTTCTTGAAGTTGATAATCTGAAAAGTTGACTTGCCAAAAACCTAAACTGGCTGTGGTTGCGATATAAAAAACTTGATTTTCATGATCGCGCACAATTTCCCATTGAGTATAGTCTCCTTTAGGATTACCGCTTTGGTCAATACACTGCTCACGTGTTACATAAATACCTTTAATGACATTCATGGTGTGGGCAATCGCAGCATTGTTGCTCGGTTTAGGATTTTGATTTAACCATAACATTGAATAATTCAATGTCATTGTAGTGCGTAGAAAACGGTCGGCGGGTAATGCTGATGAAGATAAACCAATGGAACCACCACCATTTCCGGCTTTATTAACATTCAAACCAATGATGGTTTTATTATCTGTTTCGACATTTGTGACGCCTAAATAGTTTTCCAAATTTGTTCGATGCCAATCAATAAACGGATTATTCGTCATCACACCAAGATCGCTATTATCAGTAATCGATAAAGCACCATCATGGAATTCAAGAACTAAACTTGCTCCTGTTTTATCATGGAATTGGAAATGAATAGGAATTAAATTTTTTACTTCATTACTTTGATTGAGTTCTGTATGTTCAGAAAATTGTAATGGGTCCCAGAAATATAGAGTTTCACCTAAAGATGTAGTTTTACCCTGTTGAATAGCATATAAATCGTTTTTTAATGTTTCAACTGAAGAATAATTAGAAACAGCCCAACCACAAATATCAAGTGCAGAAATGAGTTTTGCATGTTGTGGAGCATCAGCTTTTTTAGGATAAATCGATGGTGGAAGCCACAATGCTGCTGCTGAGAATCCTTCAGTATTCATAGCATCAGAAACTTTGGTATCCAATAGATTTAAAGGTAATTTAATACCAATACCCATAAACCCATATTTTGCTTGCCATTTATATGCAGGAGTATTGGGATTCAGACTATCAATGGCTTTTAAGCTGGTTGCAACGGGTATGGCAGCCAATTGCCAAGTAAATGTAGCTGCAAAATCCATTGTACGACCTGAAATTCGATAACCTGTTGATTGAGGTAAAATAAACTCAGTACACATATATTATTTTCTCTTTTGATTATAAATAAAATAATTATTTTTAAATTGATAACTTATTTTTAGAGCAATCGTGT
>NZ_LBMZ01000034.1:0-3325 GCF_001005525.1 Acinetobacter sp. AG1
CAACAAACGCATGCTTCAGCTGCAACTGATCCAACAGACAGAACCTGCCAAACGCAATGCACTGCAACAAAACATCCTCAAGCTCTATCAAAAACATGACATCGATGCCTACTTTGCCATGCACGATGCACTAGATGAGATCCTCAAAACGCAACGCCACCAAACCGCAGCGAAAAACCTGAACCAAAAAATAGAAAAAGCCCTGAATCCAGAACAACAAAAGGAAAAACAGAGCCAGAAACAACAGAAAAAACGAGAAGACCAGATCAAGTACTTTATCGGTTCACTCTATCTAGGCGTTTTTGAACGAGCAAAGTTTCAAATGACCCACTCCAATCAGGACTTGGACAACCTTTTTATTTTTAATTATAAGTATTTGTTATTATTTATTAAATTTATTGGCATTGGATTTGCTATATCGGTCTAGATCGTTAAGGAAGCTCATATGCGTACATATTTTTCTCAATTCATTCTTCACTCCTCACTTTTTACACTGAGTACACTCACTGCCTCTATTACGATGGCAAATGATCAGAAACATTTGTCAGGGAACGAAGATGTCATCACATTACAATCTGTCGTGGTCACAGGTTCAAGACGAGCAATTAGTAATTCTCTCGATGCGCCTGCACCTGTTGATATTTTAACGGCTAAAGACTTACAAAATACAGGAGCAACTGATCTTGCTGCGGCATTAACACGGCTGTCTCCTTCTGTGAGTTTACCGACGTCTCCAGCAGGCGGGTTTGGTGCATCAGTTCCACCAAGTATTGCGCTCAGAGGATTATCTGCGGATCAAACTTTAATTTTGATTAATGGGAAACGTCGACATACTGCAGCGTATTTCACCCGCCAAGCATATGCTGGTGGAAGAGGAGCAGCAGTCACTGATTTAAGTTTAATTCCAGTAAGTGCAATTGAGCGTATAGAAATCTTGCGGGATGGTGCTGCAGCACAATATGGATCGGATGCGATCGCTGGTGTTGTGAATATTATTTTGAAATCACGTGATCATGGGGGTGGGCTAAGCTATCAAACGGGTGGCTACACTCAAGGAGATGGTGAACAACATAAAGTTAATCTTTGGAAAGGTTTTGCACTCCCTAATGATGGTGCTTTGACGGTTGCCTTAGATTTAGGTAAACGTGAAGCTGCAAGTAACACGGCACCTGATACGCGAACTTTTTATGATGGTTCAACCAACGCTCAATATACAGAACAAAATACACCTTATAGAACATGGAAATTTGGTTCACCCGAACAAAAAGATCAAGTCAATGTGACTGCCAATCTAGATTTACCGTTGACTGATGATCTTGCACTTTATGGTTTTAGTAGCTATGGCCATCGCAAAACGATAGGGGAAAACTTTTATGAGCCACCAACAACCAAAACAGTACTGAATCAATCCAGCTATTTTAAAGAACGTTATCCAGATGGACGCTCGCCATTAAGCTTAGTCACTGTAAATGATTTTGCAACGACAGTTGGGGTTAAAAAAGGAGAGTTGAAGTCAGGTAAATATGATCTTTATGCGACTTATGGACAAAATAAAGTCAGTACAGAACAAGGCAACGGCATAAACCCAAGTTATGGCTCAAGCTCACCTTCAAACTATGACTTGGGTGAAAATATTTTTTCGCAATTAAATACAGGACTAGATTATAGCCGTGATATTGCAATTGATGGGTTAGCAAGTCCACTGACGTTGTCTACAGGGGTTTTATATCGTTGGGAGCAATATAAGCAAAATGCGGGTGATCCGATTGCCTATACCCGTGGCCCATATTTCAATCCAAGCACAACTTTAGGCGTTGGTGTTCCAGGGATATATGCGGGAATTACCGACCAAGATGAAAGAAAAATCAGTCGTGATGTGTATGGTATTTACCTCGATTTAGAAGCAGATATTATTAAAGACTTGAATGTGGGCGCAGCTGTTCGAAGTGAAAAATATTCAGACTTTGGGTCGACCACAAACGGAAAACTATTTGCTAAATATGATGTATCATCTCAATTTGCGGTACGCGGTTCGATCAATACAGGCTATAGAGCACCGTCATTGGCACAACAAGGATATTCTGCTTATAGCGTACAAACGGTGCAAACCCCTTCAGGTTGGCAAGATGTGCAACAACGAACTTTAGTTGCAGGCAGTGAGGCCGCTTTACTTATTGGCGGAAGCTCACTTAAACCAGAGAAATCCACAAATTACTCTTTAGGTTTTGTGTGGAAGCCACTTGCGAATACCTCAGCAACTTTAGACCTTTATCAAATCGATATTAAAAATCGTATTTTGCTTTCAGACAATATTACTGGAAGTGTAATCACCAATGCATTTTCCAATTCACCGTATTCAAATATTGCCAATGTGGCGTTCTTTAATAATTTACTAGATACACGTACCCAAGGTTTAGAGCTCGCGTTTAAGCATGATTTAAATCTTGAACAATATGGCAAGTTAAATCTGAATCTAGGTCTGGCCTATAACAAAAATGAAATCACTGAAACCAGAGATTCTATCACCGCAAAAGGTGAGCGAATTCCCGTTTCAAGCATTGCAGGACGAAATACACAAAGCCTGATTGAGTCTACTGCACCGAAAACAAAGCTGACCCTTGGTGCACTTTGGTCAAACCAAGCGTGGAGCGTCAATACCGCAATCCGTCGCTATGATAAATGGACGACCTTAAATAATACCAACAATATATTAGACCAGACTTTTGATCCGCAGTGGATTGCAGATTTGGATATCGGCTACAGAGCGGATGCATTTGTGAAAGGCCTCAAGTTCAATTTAGGGGCAATCAATTTATTGAATAGCCATCCTGACAAAGCTAAAGATTCTTCGGTCGGCAACATTGTCAAATATAGTTTTAATGCGCCTGAAGGCGCATTTGGAACGTATTTATATGGTCGTGTAAGTTACGAATTTTAAATCAAAAATGATTAAACAAATTTTAAGGTAAATGACAATGCAACCTACTTTTTTATCAACGTTATGCAAATTTTCTTTCATCACAACGATGTTAACTTCGAGCTGTTTGACGACTGCTCAACAAGCGCCAGCACCTGAAGATCAATATGGAGATGGCCGAGTTTCTGAGTTTTATACATGGAAATCAGCTATTCCAGCACAGGCAGGAAAATTATTAAAAACAGAGTCTATTCATAACCCGTATATTCGCTTGGCAAATGACAGTCAGGCCATTCGGATTCTTTATAGTTCGATCAGTGGAAAAGATAGCAAAACACCTATCGTGGTTTCAGGCAGTATTCATTTACCAAAAGGAACACCACCTAAAGAAGGTTGGCCAGTGGTGTT
>NZ_LBMZ01000028.1:0-2646 GCF_001005525.1 Acinetobacter sp. AG1
GGGAATTTGAGAACACTAGAGCAGGGGAATTTGGATCACCAAATGTTTGATAATTAATATTCACATCTTTTGATTGAAAAATTGGCATATCGTATTCATTAATCTTGCTCCAGCCGTTGAATAATGAGAGCGATGCCTTGTCCCACACCGATACACATCGAACACAACGCATATTACCCTTGAATCTGTTCAATATGGTTCAAAGTCGTCGTCACTAATCTCGCACCTGATGCACCGAGTGGATGACCTAAAGCTATCGCACCACCATTTGGATTGATACGAACATCTTCATCCGCTAACCCTAAATCACGCGTTACAGCTAATGCCTGTGCTGCAAAGGCTTCATTCAGCTCAATCACATCCATTTGTTCTAATGTCAGATTGGCTTGTTTCAGTAACTTTTTGATTGCAGGCGCAGGGGCAAAACCCATAATGCGTGGCTCAACACCCACCGTAGTGGCTGCAATAATTTTGGCACGTGGTTTCAGTTGGTATTGAGCAACGGCTTCATCTGAAGCAATCAATAGCGCTGCCGCACCATCGTTAATACCTGAAGCATTCCCCGCAGTAACCGTACCTTCTGCCTTCACAACACCTTTGAGTTTCGTTAATACTTCAATGGTGGTGGATGCACGTGGATGTTCATCGGTATCAATCACAACTGCATCGCCTTTAGGTTGTGGAATGCTGACAGCAACGATTTCGTGTTTAAAAAAGCCTTTGGCTTGCGCTGCTGCTGTACGTTGTTGGCTCACCAAGGCAAACTGGTCTTGATCGATTCGATTAATCTTAAATTGTTCTGCGACGTTCTCTGCAGTCTGTGGCATGGTATCTACACCATACATTTCTTTGAGCTTTGGATTAACAAAACGCCAACCCATAGTCGTGTCTTCAATCTTTTGACTACGACCAAAAGCACTGTCCGACTTACCCATGACATAGGGCGCACGGCTCATGCTTTCAACACCACCCGCAATGATTAGATTTGCTTCGCCTGCTTTAATCGCACGCGCTGCCATCGCAATCGCATCTAGAGATGAACCACAAAGACGGTTCACTGTGGTTGCAGGGACTTGATACGGTAAACCTGCCAATAGTGCGGACATACGAGCGACATTACGATTGTCTTCACCCGCTTGATTGGCACAGCCATAGATCACATCATCCACCTGTTGCCAATCGACCGTTGGATTACGTTGCATTAAGGCTTGAATCGGAACTGCACCAAGATCATCTGCACGTACAGGGGCTAAACCACCTGCATAACGTCCAAAGGGTGTACGAATGGCATCAATGATGTATGCATTTTTTAAAGTCGTGGTCATATCGCTTATCCTTCAGCCTGTGTCACATCAATCAATTGAGCACCCGTCAACGCCTGTAGCTCTTCAAAGCTCAGACCATTCACTTTCTCAATCACTTTTAAACCATCTGTGGTCACATCAATCACACACAGATCGGTATAGATACGATCGACACATTTCAGACCCGTTGCAGGATAAGACAGCGCTTCAACAATCTTCGGTTCGCCTTGTTTGGTGACATGATCGGTCGTGATAAAGACTTTCTTTGCACCTACAGCCAAATCCATTGCTCCACCCACAGCAGGAATCGCATCGGCTGCACCAGTATGCCAATTGGCAAGATCACCGTTGGCTGCGACTTGGAATGCACCCAGTACCGCAATATCCAAATGACCACCACGCATCATGGCAAAGGAATCACCGTGATGGAAAAAACTTCCACCTGTGAGCATGGTCACATACTCTTTGCCTGCATTAATCAGTTCAGGATCTTCTTCACCTTTGGCTGGTGGTGGACCAAATGCCAATAAACCATTTTCAGAGTGCAGAAAGACATCTTTATCTGCAGGTAAATAATTTGAAATCTTGGTGGGTAAGCCAATACCTAAATTGACATAAGCACCATCAGGAATATCTTGTGCAACGCGTTCAGCAATTTGGTCACGACTGAGTTTTTGATAGCTCATTGTTATTCTCCTTATTGCGCAGTGACAGGTGATGTTGCTTCAACAGCAATCACATGCTGAACAAAAATCCCTGGGGTAATAATGTGTTCAGGATCAAGCTGACCGAGTTCAACCACTTCTGAGACTTGAGCGATGGTGACATCTGCAGCCATGGCCATGATCGGTCCAAAGTTACGCGCCGATTTATTGAAAACCAGATTGCCCCAACGATCGCCTTTGTAGGCTTTGATCAAGGCAAAGTCAGCCTTAATTGGATATTCAAGAACATAGTCTTTACCCTCGATATGACGGGTTTCTTTGCCTTCTGCCAATAATGTTCCAAAGCCAGTCGGTGTAAATACAGCACCTAACCCCATACCTGCAGCTTGGATACGGCAAGCGAGATTGCCTTGTGGGACAAGTTCTAATTCAATCTTGCCTGCATGGTAGAGTTCATCGAACACCCATGAATCAGATTGCCGTGGGAAAGAGCAGATGATTTTACGGACGGCACCTGTTTTTAGGAGTTTGGCGAGACCATAGTCACCATTGCCTGCATTGTTATTGACAATGACAAGGTCTTTGATGCCGAGTTCAATCAGACCATCGATGAGTTCTGCGGGTTGTCCTGCGGTTCCGAAGCCACCAATCATGATGGTGGAACCATCCCTGATTTG
>NZ_LBMZ01000058.1:0-8288 GCF_001005525.1 Acinetobacter sp. AG1
CTTATATCTAAATTTTTGCATCTTACTTGGCATATTTAATTTTACGTGCCACTTATCCCCTTTTGGATTTCCAAAGACAACTGCCTCAACCTCAAATGCATCATTTTTTGATAGACCTTTAATCGGTTTAAATAATGTATATTATAAAACTTACTGACATAAGTTGTCCTAAATGCTGGCATTTAAAAAATATAATTTCAAAATTATATTCAGTACAAACAGATAGTGGCAATCCACCAACTTTTGGATGTATTACATGTGAAGGGCGTTTCGGTTATGAAGATGGAATTTTAAAATATTTTAAACAAGCTGATGAGGGGTTTAAATCAAGAACACCTCAAATTCCATGGAAGTAATAGATTAATTTTTCTAAAATTAACATAATACGCCTTATGCGAAGTCAATTTGTTAATTTAATTTAAATCAATACCTTAAGTAATTTTACTCAGCCCAATCAACCCAGATCGGGCTTTTTTATGGATTCTTCACGTTCCACGCCTAGTAATTAACCATTCTTCCACAATTTTGATTAGCTACAGTCAACAATGCTCTCACCCATTCGGTAAGAAAAAGCGACTGAGAAAGCCTCTTTTCGGCTGCTCTGGTTCTACGTGCTCTGGCACTGGAATACGCTTATTTTCTGTTTCGACTGGAGTAGGCAATCCGTCATCTTTCGGCTCGGGTTCTGACCGAGGATCTGTTGCTATATCTGGAGCAGATTTCTGATCGGTAAACGTAGTCATATTGGATTGTGGGGGCTTCATTTCAATGAGTGTCAGCAGTGTATCTATACGAGCATTTGCCTTGGCTTCACGATCTTCGGCTTTTTCTAACTGTTTTTTTAGAAAATCAATTTGGTTTTTGAGTTCTACAACTGTTTTATCAGTGTATTCAGATGTATTTTGATTTTGTATTGGAGACGTATCGATACGTTTTACTTGTTTTACTCCAAAAGGTTCTCCATAGACACGAAGAAGTTCTGAAAAATCTATAAAACCATCATGGTCACGGCTTAACACACCGTTTTTTATATCTTTATATAGCGTAGCTCGAGATTTTTTATACAGGGTTGCAGCATCACTAACACTGTATTTTGTAGCTGTATTCATAGTGTATTGCTGTGTATTTTGAAAACGTATTGGAGAATACAATATGTGTATTCTCCAATACACTCAAGCTTTAAAGCCTAAGTTTTTTAGATGAGGCAAAAACTGTTTTTGCTGTATTGGATCTCTTAGCATTTCTTTGATTTTCGCGGCTAGGCTCTCATAGCTTTCATTACCATTTGCTAAGTTTGAAAATTCAGGTAGTCGTGAAAGCTGATTGCCAAACATATTGATTTGAGCATCTGTCATTTGTTGGAATGCTGTTTGGGGCGTTCTAGTTAATTCTTGTTGAGATGGCCTAACTTTCGATTTAATTCTGAATTGAATGTCAGTGATAACTCGTCCTTTTTTGAATTGGTCATAGTCAACGGTAATATCAGTGTGTTTATTAATTTCACTTACTGCTCTGTCTAATACGTTGGATTTGAAGTTAGACATTGTTGAATATTCAGTCGCGTCAAGACCTAACTTTGATCTAAGATCGTTAATACTATATTTCTCAGTTTTTGCTACATTCAACCATTTAATTAATAGCTCATATAGTCTTATGCTATATTTACTTCTAAAATCAGATACTTGCTCTATATGATATTTGGTAAATTGTTCGCTTAATCGGCTAATTAAGCTGATAACTTCGTTGCTAAGGTATAAAACAATAAGACCATTAGAATCTACATAGGTCACTTTGTTTACCCAATTTGCTGTAGTAAGAGCCTCTAGGCCCTTATATCTATCTAAATAACTGAACTCCCTTCTTTTTAGTGTTTTTGCTGCCTCTCTGAGCAAGCCATAGGCATTATTACTATCCACTTTAAATTGATGAATGTAGTCGCTTACAAGCACTTCTATTGGTGTATCTGGCGTGAGATTAGAAGACTCTCTAGCTCCAACTATGGCCAAGAGCATAATACGTTGCTCTATGAGTGATAAGTTAAAAGAAGCATCGATAAGAGCATTATCTTTAACAACTAATTTATTGTTATTTGTCATGATATGAAGCTTATTAATTCATTTAACTAGGTTATATGTCATATATTTTAAATAGTCAATAATCTATCTATTCATATACCCCTTAAACCTATCTTTATCACCCCTTAAACCTATCTTTATCACCCCTTAAACCTATCTTTATCACCCCTTAAACCTATCTTTATCACCCCTTAAACTATTGCAAACAAAGGCTTTCAGCTTATCTAAAAGCATTTAAAAGCATTAAAAATAATTAAAAGCCTAGTCTGGTCAAAATTGCCCTTGGTTTTCGCTACGCTCAAACTCTATTGAATCTCGCTTTCGCTCGATTCGTCGGGGCAATTTTTTGGTTCTTTTCGTTGTGAATTTGAGAAAAGGCAAAAGCAACTCGGAATTCGCTTCGCTCATAGAGCTTTATGCTCGCTTCGCTCGGTCTAGGCTCAAATTTTGACATGTGATCCATGCCTTTTTAGGCTCTACAGCCTAAAAAAGCGGTTTTTCAGAGGGTCGAGGCGCGAATTTTGGGACTGTCGCTCGTAGACACTCGCTTGGTTGAGGTGTTCTAGTGGTTTATTGAGGCTGTGTCATTTGCTTCTATTTGCGTTTAGAGGCACTTTTTTGTTTTTTAGGCTGATCTCTAGTCCAGTTTGAAATGATCGTACTATGGCGAAAATACAGCGTTTGAACGTGATATTTGTTCATTGTTCTGGTGTTTTGTTGAATGGGTTTCTCGGATCTTGTTTGGCTTCTTGTATAAATCGTTCAATTTCTTGGTATTGGCTTGAGTTAGCAATTTCTTGAGTGACTGTCTGTAGATCCTTGTTGGTTTGTTGCATGGTTTTACCGATTAAAGCCATACGAAATAAGGTTTTCAGGTTGTCCAAGTCCTGATTGGAGTGGGTCATTTGAAACTTTGCTCGTTCAAAAACGCCTAGATAGAGTGAACCGATAAAGTACTTGATCTGGTCTTCTCGTTTTTTCTGTTGTTTCTGGCTCTGTTTTTCCTTTTGTTGTTCTGGATTCAGGGCTTTTTCTATTTTTTGGTTCAGGTTTTTCGCTGCGGTTTGGTGGCGTTGCGTTTTGAGGATCTCATCTAGTGCATCGTGCATGGCAAAGTAGGCATCGATGTCATGTTTTTGATAGAGCTTGAGGATGTTTTGTTGCAGTGCATTGCGTTTGGCAGGTTCTGTCTGTTGGATCAGTTGCAGCTGAAGCATGCGTTTGTTGTAGGCATTGCGTTCATAGCGACATTTCTGGATCAGTTGGCGGTCTTGTTCACTGAGATCCTGAAGACTTTTTTTGTTTTTGAGCATGTGCAGGCAACGTTCTTCAATCCGTCTTTTGAATGGCAGATGGAGGATATGCGTGCCGAGTTCGTTGATTTCTTTTGCTGTGAGAACTAACGCTTTGCGTCCTGCCATGTGGATCTCATTTTGCCGTGAATGGAGAACATGTTAGCGTCATCTTGTGGGCGTTTAAACTATTTTTTCTGCTATGCATAAAAAATAGTTTATCTCGTTTCCGTGTCTTTTTTTGACAACAATCGCTAAAGCGATTATTGTCAAAAAAAGACACTCCTCCTCGCTCCTGCGGAGAGCCTCCTTTTCGAATTGGATCTCAGGTGAATTCGGCATGTTTTACATGAATATTCGGCACAATGTGAAGAAGGATTCCAGTTCCAAGAATACCTTCCATTATCTGACTCGAACGGCTCACTTTGCCGAGCAAAAGGCCGATGAGGAATTGGAGTTTGTGCGTTCTGGGAATATGCCTGTTTGGGCGATCGATGCGCCTGCGACTTTTTGGCACAGTGCCGATCGTTATGAGATTGCTCGAGGTCGAACCAGTTCAACCTTGACCGTGGCTTTGCCGAAAGAGTTGTCGAAGCAGCAGCGTAAAGAATTGGTTGAGGCCTTTGTTCAGGAATTTGCTGATCAGTATCAGTTTCCTTATACCGCAGCGGTGCATAATCATCCGAGTGAGCTGACAGGTGAAGATCAACCGCATTTGCATCTGATGTATTCTGAACGGAGTCTGGCCGATGGGATTGAACGACCACCAGAGCAGTTCTTTAAACAGTATCGTCCTAAGAATCCCACCAAGGGGGGCGCACAAAAGTTGACGGCTGATGCATTGGGTTATGGTCGTGATCAGGTCAAAGCCTTTAGAGAAAAAACCGAGCAGCTGATTAATCAGGCTTTAGAGATCCATGCACCGATGAAAACGGTGGTTCTGGAGGGTATGGAGATTGTTGTTCCGAATCGAGTGAGTCATTTGTCCAATCAGGAATTTAACCAGAAGTACGGAACGCAATTGCAGGATGTTCCGCAGATCTACCGATGGAAGTTGAAAAGTGCCGATCCAATTATTCAGCTTGAGGTTGAGGCACAGAAGCAAACCATTCAACAGATTCGACAATTTAACAAGCTCCAGATCTACCAAAAGGAGTACAACCAAGCCTTAGAGCAGCGTAAAAATCAAGACCTAGATCGTGATGATAATTATACGCCATCATGGTTCTAGGAATATTGTGAGGTTTTAAATCAAACTTTTGGAGGTCGTATGAAGACTGGAAAACAAATTCTTGAGGGTTTATTTGAATATCAACGTGCTGCTGCACATGATCCCCATCATCCAGTGAATGATCAGCTTCGCGCCAGTCTATTGTGGAAGAAACATTTACTTGAGTTGATTCAGATCCCACGTCATCAACTGAAATCAGATGATAGCTATGTTTTGGTGTCTGATATTCCAGAGTATTTTAAGACAGAGTTTGAGCAATATTTTTTAGGTCAGAACCTATCGCAGCATGTGGATCATCCTGATGAATCACGACTGGATAGCAAATGTTTAGACAGTTTTATTGCCTATCTGAAAGATCATCCAAGTTATAAATCAGAGCAGCGTGGCCAAGTATGAAAAAGAACGTAGATGCAGAGCGTATTCGAGCTGCTTTTAAGGCAACGCAAGGGATTGTGGAGCATTCATTTGAGCAGCGTGTGATTGATGCTAGTCAAGCGGATGTCGATGCGATGATTGAACGGATTGCTTCTGGAGAGTCGACCTTTGAGGAGGAAGATGAGGTGTTAATGATGAAGTGGATAGCTATGAAATCCTTGCATGATAAGGAGTAGTTTTGCATAAGCAGTATTCAATTAATTTTAGAAGATTGAATCACTTCTTAAAATGGAATCATATAAAAATTATTTTTTAGATATAGATGTTACACGTTACTACAGTTTTCCCACCAACCTCTATTTAATTTCAAAAAAAACAATACTTTAACTTGTTTTTTTTAATAAAAAAGATAATAGATTACTTTAAAATTGAAAATTTATTCGTTAAGATGCAAACTACACTTTTAGAACATCTCAAGGTACTTATGTCTTCTAATACCAAAAATATTCCTATAAGAGGAAGACAACAAAAAAAAGATTATATTAGGGATACTGTAGTTTCTCCTCCGAAACTCGTATCTGGATTACAAATAAAATCTGAAAATAATAATGCTTTTTTAATAATAAATTTTCTAGAGACTATTAACAACCAAGAAGAAAATAGTTTAATGGGATCATTCGTTATCCCAAATAAGATGGCTAGAGAAATTTATTCGAATTTAGAAAAATATATAAATCAATTGGATGGTAAAGATGAGTCCTAATTTATCAAATATTTTAACTAACTTAAACATACTTAAATCTATTCGTGAAAAAGAATTATCTGATTATTACGAAGATTCTATAGTTGTAAGAGAGTTAGTTGAGAAAAAGAAATTCTTAGAAAAAAGTAACTTCCAAGACACATATTATTCATTTAATGATTTTAAAAATCTTAATTATGATGATAATTTCTTTAATGAATATTTAGATAAGTTTATAGATTTCGAAAAAAAAATTAAAAGTGATAAATGTGATCAAACATTCTCATTTATTGAAAAATATCGTGAAACTTTCAAAGAAAAAAATGAATTAGAAAAAATTGAAAATTCAATTATCATTTATAATTCCAATGATACTAAAGATAGAAGTGTTTCAACAAAATCTTTAATCGAATTATTACGTTTCTTTTTTAATGAAAATATAGTAAAATCAGAAATATATGTTAACAATGAAGGGCTATTTGTATCTTATTTAAAGACTAACAGAAATAGTACTTCCTTAGTATTTTGTGAAAATGGTGAAGTTATTTTTTCATCTAATAATCGAGATTTAGGTGTGGCTAGAGCCTCTGGAACATTAACTTTATCTAGGAATAAAGCACTCAAAAAAATTGATAACATATTTAAGTGTCTTTATTGATTAATTTTTGGTTTAAATCTAATAATGCTATATTATTTTATGCTTCCTCAGAAATATGAATATATAAAAAAATCACTTTATGTATATTCAGACTATTATTATAGTTGTGCAAGATTTTTATGGCGATATGTTAATCCAACTACAACTGCCCAATTACCAGATTTAGAAAAATGTTTTTTTTTAAGAGAAAATGAATTTTCTGTTTCTCTTAGATCTAATATTCCAGAAAATTCTGAAGATTTTGAAAAATTTCAAAATATTAAAAGTGTATTTTCTAGCTATGGTTACTCTATGAAGGGTAATGGATCTCTTTTAGAATTTGATATTTTTGATGCAATAAATGAAATAAATGTTTTAGATAAACAGGTTTTGATCATAAGGGATGAGAAAACACATCATGGATTTATATTTCTAAAAGATAACTATAATGATCCTGTTAAAAAAAATGAGTTGATGAGTATACTCGCAGACCATATGGAGTATAAAAAAATGTCGAATATTAATTAAAAAGCAAAAAATAAAGGCTTCTGATTTTTTAACATAAAATCTCTTATGCGAATTCTAGCCCTGCACAGGGCTAGATATAGCGATTAGACCCAATTCTCTAGCTTCAGACCATCAATCCGTTCAAATTCTTTTGTATTGTTCGTAACTAATACAACATCTAATGCCAAGGCATGAGCAGCAATCAGCATATCTAAGCTGCCAATCGGTTTACCTGTAGATTGAAGATTCTGGCGTAATTTGGCGTAATGCCAAATGGCCTGTTCATCGTAAGGAAGAATCTCTAAAGGTGACAAAAACTTGTTTAACGCCTGTTTATTGCGTTCAGATACAGACTTCTCTACACCAAAAGCCAGCTCAGATGCCGTGATACTTGAAATTGCAAGCTGGCCGAGTTGATATTGCTTAAAGCGTTCAAAAACGTGTTGAGGCTTATTGTTGATGACATAGATACAAATATTTGTGTCTAAGAGGTAAATCATCTGAACTCCTCACGGAACTGTTCGCCTTGATCAGCTCGCTCCAATTGGAATCCAACCTCAAACTCATTGATGGCTTCTAACATGATATCCCAAGGATTGTCGATGGGCATGAGTAATACACCACGTCCGAAGCTTTTGATGGCCACTTCCGTGCCATTAAAGCGAAAAGCTTTAGGCAAGCGAACTGCTTGACTGCGACCAGTTTGAAATACTTTGGCAATTTCCATGTTGACCTCCAGATACACAAAAGATATATCATTGATATATACCATAACATTAAAGTGTGTAGAGTCAAAGTGAAATTAAAATCATGAGACAATAAAAAAAACCCCGACATCCTGTCGGGGTTTTTCGTATTTGGTACTAGGGTCAACTCCTGTCATCCCTCGCGTCCTGTCGCTGATCTTCTTATTTTTATCTGGAACATCCTGTTCTCAATGAAACCATGATATGCAATCTGGTTGTGTCTGCCTATTGGTGATTTTCTTGAATGCCTGTACGCCAGAACGTACATGGAGATATCCTCAAATTATCCCAAGAATTGTCCGCAGAAAATGGGGATAAAAGTGGGTTATTGAGGCATTGAGAAATCAGGAAAAACCGTGATTTTGAGTATTTTTGAACCAATTTTATTGGCTAAAAGTGACAAAAGTGCTTAAAAAGCAGCCGACTTGTTTCCGAGTCGGCTTTTTAGTGTTTTTTGGGGTTATGTAAAATTCACAAATATTTGATTTAATTAGAATAATTAAAAGTGGTTTCGCATAAGCGCCATTATGTTAAATGGAGAATATTCAAAACGTATTATCTATTAAGCTTGTTAATATGCTATCAATTGATTTTTATACTTTTATATGAGGAATATTATGGCTAATTCTAGTAATGAAAGAGCGGTAAGTACCCTAACAGGGCTTCTATCAACTACAACAGGT
>NZ_LBMZ01000032.1:0-2878 GCF_001005525.1 Acinetobacter sp. AG1
GTGGATACACTAAAAGTTTAAGAAGAAAAGTATGATATATACTTAACTTAATTTATGCATAAAAATCAAATACTGCAATCGACAACAAAAATTTTATTATTCATTATAAATATTTTACTCAAAAAAAATATCTTTTTTATTTATAGTTTAATAGAATTAAAATATACATTTAGGTGATCATAAATTTAACTATATATTTAGCATTTTTTAATTATTAAGATCAGCCAATATAGTGCTGATAAATTAATCTAAATTTCTGACTGGATTTTTCCTATAAAAACAATAATGCTCTATAAAACAACAGGAGAAAAAAATGAAAAATATTATCTTTTGCGCAGATGGAACATGGAATGGTCCAACAGGTAATGATGTTATTTCAGATCCATCTAATGTCCAGTTATATTTTGAAACATTAGTAAACTCTGGACAATGTGATCATACAAAATCAGAGCAAGAAAGCAAAGTTTGGGATGAATCGGGAAATTTAGTTCAAATTGCAAAATACATTAATGGTGTAGGTGCAGAGAATTCTATTTTTGAAAAAGCATTTGGGGGAGCATTAGGTTTTGGTTTAATGTACCGAATAGCAAGAGGATATACTTTTATTTCTCGAAATTATAAGTCTGGAGATAAAATTTTTATGTTAGGTTTCAGTCGTGGAGCTTATACATCACGAGCTCTTGCTGGTTTAATATCTAAATATGGACTTCTTGACTGGGAAAAATTAGAGCTTGAAGAATCTAGTAATACAAGTTACTTAGCAGCGATGACAATTATTCTCAGATATTTTTCAGAAGGAAAAGAGAATGAAAAATTCTCTAGTTTCACTTCCAAATTTTTTGATATTTGCGCAGATCAAAGTGTTAAATTTGGTAAATGGTTAACTCACCTAATAATGCCAGAACAAAGATTAATACCTGTAGAAGCAATTGAGTGTGTAAGTGTTTGGGATACTGTGGGAGCCTATGGCATCCCCTTTTATGACAATTTAGAACGTAAGTACGTAGATTTTTTTGAATTTGCAGATAAAGTGTTAAATCCCAAAATTAAAAGAGGTTTACATGCCATTTCTATTGATGAGCGGAGATTACTTTTTACACCAACCCTTTGGGAAAAAGATAAAAGAATAACTCAAGTCCTATATACAGGGTCTCATAGCGATGTTGGTGGAGGATATACTGAACGTGGATTATCAGACATTTCTTTAGAATGGATAATAAATGAAACTAAAAAACTAGGTGTTATGTTTGAAAAAGATGTTCCAAATCTTACCTTAAATGCGTTAAGTGCTATTCATCCTCAATGGGAAAGAGATCCATGGCCAAATTTCAAAAGTGGAGATCGAGATTTTTTAGGTCGAACCGATTTACTTGTTGCAGCTTCTGTAATAGATAGAATAAATAATGACAAAGGATATCAACCACTTTCATTAAAGAATTTATTTGGAACTTTTAATATTCCGTCAATAAGCATTTTTAAATAAAAAAAAGGGGGCAATCTGAATGCCCCCTTTAACTTATGATTTCTTATAAATTACTTGCACTCAAAATATCCAACTCTTTGCTCACTAACTGAACACCAAGTAGACATGTTAACTACGTATGAATCGGGTCTAATCCTTTGAGCTTTGCCAACGGCATCTTCTGCCTCTGCTCTGGAAATGAATATTTTCACGCTTCTATAGGATCCAGATCGATAAAATATTTCACCTATACCGAGTCCCATTTTTTCAGCTGTTTTAGTAACTTCATACTGAGCAGAATCAAATGTTTTATCACCACCAAAAACTACTCCCCAAGCTCCCCAAGAACTCGATGAACCACTGACACTCTGGGATGCAATAGAAGAAGTTATTTGTGGTAATGATGTCGTCTTAATTAAAGCATCTACTGTTTGTTGTGACATTGGTACACTAGAAAACTTATTTATTACGTTGACAGCCCATTCCCTTAAATTTTTACTTTCGGCAGATTGATTTGGTGTTGGCTCTTTATTTAATATTATAGTGGCTAACTCAACAAACTTAGTTTCACTATCACGTTGTTTATTCGCACTAGCCATTTGATTACTCAAATAAACAATTGCTACAGGAATTAATACAGCGCCTATGACTTTACTTAAAATTTCAGTTTTTTGCCAATTATCCATTTTATATTCCCTTTATATAATTTTACATTAAAGATTTATTTGTTAATAGACTAGTCTTAAGTATAAATCTCCTCATTTGGTTTTGATGTCGATAGTGGTTATTACTTTGTTATTGGTGTTTCTCATGATGTAACTGCTGAGGCAAACAATGATAATCATGAGGATGACTTATGGTTTATTTTAGCCCAAACATGTAGCGAAGACGATTATGAATTAATTGCCAGAATAAGTTTTGAATATTGTAATTTATGGCAACTGTATTTTTGTATTGGAGATTTTTTTCAATTTAAAGCATGTACCAATTAATACAACCCTTTCTGAATATCCTGAACATGAATTAAGTCATGCATTTTCTGATGCTGCTCTAATTTAGGTTCATCGACATAAAACTCCCAACAATATCCAAAGCCTTCTTCACCCCGACCTCAGAGCTGGCATTACCATAAGTATGCGATCCAGAGCCTCCTGATAAAAACCTGCTGCATTGCTGTATTCATCCATTTGTATCACGTAGACAAAGCCTTTCGTTCTTTAAACTATTGTTTGACTCATCTCCTTTTTATTGTCTGACTCATCTTCTTTTTTATTATTTGATTCATCTTCTTTTTTATTGTCTGACTCATCTTCTTTTTTATTGTTTGATTCATCTTCTTTTTTATTGTTTGATTCATCTTCTTTTTTATTGTTTGATTCATCTTCTTTTTTATTTTTTGATTCATCTTCTTTTTTA
>NZ_LBMZ01000060.1:0-9099 GCF_001005525.1 Acinetobacter sp. AG1
ATTTCTTTAAGAACTCAAGTGTTTGCTGCTCTACATCTTGTGCATTCAACTTGCTGCGACGTACGCGTTCGATTAAACCAGATTGACCATGTTGCTTGGTATTCCACTCATCCATTGCATTCAAAATGAGATCTGATTGATGGACAGCTAAAACAGGCCCTTCAGCTAAAATATTAAGGTTGTCATCTGTAATAATTGTTGCAATTTCAATAATCTTGTCATTATCAGTATCAAGACCTGTCATTTCAAGGTCAATCCAAATTAATCGTGTATCTGGGGTGCTGCTCATAAATAGCGATTCTAAAGGGCTTAAAAACATTAATAGTAGCAAATTAATTACATCTTGGCTGTAATTCTATAGCGGCTTCATGCTATTTTTGCGGTCTTCAAAGTGTGGATTTTTTGGGACATGAATGGCTTTAATTCGTAAGCGTCGTTTAACTGAACAACAACAGCGTCGTATTGAGAAACAACACAAATCACGTCAAGACGACATTGATACATCGCAAGATTTAGATGGACTGGTTGTTCAGCATTATGGTCGTCAACTCGAAGTGCAAGCCTTATCGGTTCCAGAACAGCATCCTGAAAAACCACAAATTGCCGAAGGCGAACCAGAGCCATTCTGGAAACCAATCGAGTTAGATAGTATTTGGCGCTGTCATACTCGTACTAATTTAGAACTATTGGTTACAGGTGATCGAGTCAAGTGGCAAGCAGATCCGAATACGGGCTTAGGCATTATTACTGCGATTTATCCAAGACAATCATTATTGACTCGCCCTGACCGTTATCACAAAGTCAAACCAGTCGCAGCCAATATTAGTTTGATCGTGATTGTATTCGCGCCCTTGCCAGAGCCTGCACCGACATTGATTGACCGCTACCTAGTTGCCTGCGCCGATGCCAATATTCCAGCCTTACTGGTACTGAATAAATCAGACTTACTCACCGAAAATGATCCAATTCTGACGCTACTTAGTGAATATGAAGCATTGGGTTATGAAACGCTAATTTGCCATTCTCAGGGTGACTTATCAGCACTTTCAGCACGTTTAGATAATGAAACCGTTGCTTTCGTTGGACAGTCTGGTGTTGGAAAAAGTTCACTCATTAATACCATTGTTCCTGATGCAGCTCAGAAAACCAATATTATTTCTGAGAACTCAGCGCTTGGTCAACACACCACGACTTCGACTCGTTTGATTAAATTTGGAACAAACGGCGCGCTCATTGATTCCCCAGGTATTCGTGAATTTGGACTTTGGCATCTCAGCTTAGAGAAAGTTCGGACTGGTTTTCCAGACATCGAAGCACATTTAGGGCTGTGTCAGTTCCGTAACTGCACCCATACCCATGAGAAAAATTGTGCCCTAAAACAAGCGGTTGATGCTGGCGAAATTTTGCCACGTCGTTTAGACAGTTACCTACGCCTCATTGACGAGATTCAAGAAGCGCAGCAAAAAAGTTAGTTTTCTTCTAGTTTTGCCCTTGAACTAACATTTTTGATCACCATAGAGATAAGTTATACTCAGGGTCAATTTTGATTTTAACTTTAGGTGACTTGTGGAACGCTGGTTAGAGTTTATGGGGAATCATCCCTTCTTGTTTGGTGCGCTCGGCGTGTTAATTGTGTTGTTCTTTATTTTAGAAGGACAACGTAATGGTCGTAAAATTTCACCACAATCACTTGGTATTTTGGTCAAGGCAAAAAATGCCATGTTGATCGACTTACGTGATGCGAAAGATTTCCGTGATGGCCATATTAGTGGTAGTCAAAATATTCCATATAGCCAAATCACTAGTCACATTGATGAGTTAAAAGCAAGTGATCGTCCATTGGTATTTATTTGTAACTTAGGGCAAGTTGCTGGCTCTGCATTGCAAAAAGTTGCTCATACGGATAGCTATCGTTTAGATGGTGGTATTAGCAACTGGAAAGCTCAAGGCTTACCTTTAGTGAAAAGTAAAACCAAAGCTTAAGGAGAGATGAAATGACAACCTCAAACGTCACAATTTATTCAACGCTTTCTTGTCCATATTGCGTACGCGCAAAACAATTATTGGAGCGTAAAGGCGTTGCTTATAAAGAAATTAATCTTTCCAATGAAGCCCCTGAAGTTCGTATTGAGTTAATGCAACGTACCAATCATCGTACTGTGCCTCAAATTTTTATTAAAGATCAATTTATCGGTGGTTTTGATCAACTTTATGCTTTAGAGCGTGAAGGTAAACTCGACCAATTATTAGCTTAACAACACTCCAAGATTTAAGGAAAAACAATGAGCGAAGAACAAGTTCAACCACAACTCGCGTTAGAACGTATTTATACAAAAGACATTTCTTTTGAGGTTCCTGGTGCGCAAGTATTTACTAAACAATGGCAGCCAGAACTCAACATCAATTTATCTTCTTCAGCAGAAAAAATTGATCCAACACACTACGAAGTGTCTTTAAAAGTTGTGGTTCAAGCAAATAATGAAAATGAAACTGCGTTCATCGTTGATGTAACTCAATCAGGTATTTTCCTTATTGATGGTGTAGAAGAAGATCGCCTTCCTTACATTTTAGGTGCATACTGCCCAAATATTCTATTCCCATTCTTACGTGAGTCTGTAAATGACTTAGTCACTAAGGGTAGCTTCCCACAATTGTTACTCACACCAATTAACTTTGATGCTGAGTTCGAAGCAAACATGCAACGTTTACAAGCGGATGCTGATGCACAGGGTCAAGCATAATCAAGCTGATCATTGTATTAAAAAAGGACTGATTTTCAGTCCTTTTTTATTGTCAAATAATCAATCAACAATTGTTCTAAAGGTCAAATTAACTCTAGGTGTGGTCACTTTCTTGGTTGGTGGTAAACGATGTAGCCAGTAGCTTTGAGTCGTATCTTTCATGACCAATAAACTGCCATGCTCTAAGTACAACTCGATTTTTTCCTTGCTATGTTTATGTTTAAATGCAAATTTTCTTTCTGCACCAAAACTGAGTGAAGCGATTGCACCATCTCTTTTAAGATCTGTTTCATCATCACTATGCCAAGCCATGCCTTCTTCACCTGTGTGATAAAGATTGAGCAGGCATGAGTTAAATAATTCACCTGTTAAGCTTTCGACAAGTACCTTTAATTCGAGTAATTCTTTTGTCCAAGGTAATGCATATTTATTGATATTTGAATAGGTATATTCAAATGCCTGATCACCATACCAAGCCACTTTTCTTTTGGTGATGATTTTTCGCCCAAAAATGATTGCTTGATCATTTTCCCATGCAATATTTTGCATGAGCTTGTCAAAATAATCGTCTGCTCTCAAATTTGGAACCACTTTTCCATAATATTGAACAGTGCCTTGATAGGGTAAATAGTTATGACTTGGATCCGCATCAATATCAAATAGTTGCATGGGTATGTACGCCCTCCCAAGCAATCATTGCCGTTTTTCTCAACTCTCCCCATTCATATCCGCCGAATGCACCTGTCGATTGAATCACACGATGGCATGGAATCAGAAAAGCAATCGGATTACTACCAATTGCGGTACCCACCGCACGTGCAGCTTTAGGATGATCAATCGATTTTGCAAGCTCTCCATAAGTCGTGAGTTGACCCATTGGAATTTTGAGTAAAGATTGCCAAACCTTCAACTGAAACGCTGTCCCTTTTAAATGTAATTTAATCTTGGCCAATTGATTGTGATCTGTCTGAAACAGTGCCAAAGCACTTTGCTGAAATGAATCTGATTGCGCTATAAACATTGCTTTAGGAAATTGTGCTTTTAAATGCTGTAAAGCTTCTGTTGGATTTTTTACAAATGTTAAAGCGCAAATTCCCTTGTATGTTGAAGCAACTAAAACCTCACCGAATAATGTTTCTGCAAATTGATAAGAAATTGTTAAAGCTTCACCACCATTTTTATATTCAGCAGGTGTCATTCCTTCAATCTGAAGAAAAAGATCATGTAATCGACTGGTACTCGATAAACCTGTGGCAAAAGTCGCATCAAAGATACTGCCCTGTTGCTGCTTCAGAATCTGTTTTGCATATTCAATACTGGTATATTGCAAAAATTTCTTAGGGCTCGTCCCCACCCATTCCGTAAACAGACGTTGAAAATGTGCTGGGCTCAAATGAATATGAGCTGCCACCTCTTCAAGTTGTGGCTGCTGCTGAAAATTTTGTTGAATATAAGCAATTGCTTGAGCAACTTTCTGATAATGTTGTTGTGAGGACATAGACCACCTCTCATCATTCACATTTTCACTGTATCAATTTTAAAATGCAGTGAAAATCTGAATCATGCTAAGTTTAAGTTTTTGTTTATTCTTCTCTCTGTACAAATAAAAAACTGCGCTCATTCAAGCACAGCTTTTAAAAGATAGAACATAAAATACTTTAGCTCATTACAAGGGATGACTCATCAATCATATCGATGAGATTAGTGTGTATAGTATTTATGCCCCTGATCACGTAACTCGGCAATTTTTTTGCCTTGTTTTTTTGCTTCATCTAATTTACCTGCTTGAACAAGTACTTTAGCCTTATCAATCTCAACAATAATTTGATCAAATAAAGCTGTTGAGGTCGGTACTTTGTCCGTTGTATTTGCAGCTAATTTATATTGTTTTGAATGCGTTGCTGCATTACGCATATTATTTAAAGCAGTTGTCGCTGCTTGTGGATTTTCAGCTTGGTTAAACGCTTTATAGTTTTTACCTAAAGCTTTCATATCATCAGATAAGCCCGCAGCCATAACGGTGCTGCTAAGGGCAAGAGAAGACAACATAATCACGGTGGCTAAAGTTTTTTTAATCATCAAGATATCCTATCGAAAACTGTGGCTGTAGATGGCTGATCAGAAGCAAAACTTATTTAACTCTGATTTGGCTGCATATATTGCTGCGCTGTTTTAGCATACATAAAAAATGCAACGATTTCGTTGCATTTTAATAAAAGGATATGTGTGTAGTCATAGGATGTAGACATTTTAATCACACATTCCATGATCTGTTCTATAGAAGATGTTATTCATAACGTTACTAGCCTGCTTTATGATGGCAGATCCAGATAAAGAACCATAATAAGAGAGAATAAAATGCCGATCACACCTTTACATTTAGGAATTGGCTGTTGTTGTAAAGCAATTGGTCAACAACGATTTAGCATGATGATTTTTGCAGGTACACAGGTTTTAATGGATATTGAACCTTTATTGGGTTTGATCTATGGCTGGCAATATTTACACCTATATACACATAATTTAATGGGTGCGACTCTCATAGGTAGTATTGCTCTCCTGATCGGTAAACCCATCAGTGAATGGGGGTTATCAATTATAAGTCATAGAAAATGGAGTATTTCATGGAAAACTGCTGCGATCAGTGCCTATATCGGTAGTTTTAGTCATATTCTCTTAGATGCCTTTATGCATCATGATGTTTATTTGTTTTATCCGTGGATATTGCAAAATCCATTATTAGGATTAATTCCTTATTCAATTATTTTCTATGGCTGCGTATTCAGTGCCATTTTAGGCAGTTTATGCTGGTTGATTATTTTGAAACTTAAAAAGAAGGGAGTGTAAAACACTCCCTTGATCCATTCTATAAACGGCGCCGTAATGCATCCGCAATTGACTCCACCAATTGTTGTGAAATCTCTTGTTTTGATGCTTTCTCTAATTCGCGTTTTTGCATATGGTAAGACTGAGCAAAGAAAACCGTCATTGCATTTTCATCTGAGGCAAAACCAATATCAGGGCGTGATACATCATTGCACGCAATCATATCGAGCTTTTTAGCAACCAATTTTCCTGCTGCATATTGCTCAACATTTTGGGTTTCAGCTGCAAAACCAACCATAAATGGACGTTGTTGTTGCTCTGCAATCGTCGCCACAATATCTGGGTTCTTCACTAAAGCCACTGCAAGTTCATCACCTGCTTTTTTAATTTTATGTTCTGCAACTTGAGCCACGCGATAATCAGCAACTGCCGCCGTCGCAATAAAAATATCACAACCTTCTTTAAGCTGATTCATACTGACATCAAGCATTTGCATGGCTGAACTTACATTAATTCGTTGTACACCATTTGGTGTATCTAAACTCACTGGACCTGCAACTAAAGTGACTTTTGCACCAGCTGCGTAACAAGCGGCTGCTAGTGAAAAACCCATTTTACCCGTACTGTGATTGGAAATATAACGAACAGGATCAATTGCTTCTCGTGTCGGACCAGCTGTAATAGTGACACGTTTACCAGCCAATAAGCCAAATTTTTCAGCAATCGCACGCTGAGCTTTATGAAAATATGCAGCAACTTGACGTGCCAAATCTTCAGGTTCAGGCATACGTCCTAAGCCGACATCACCACATGCTTGTTCGCCGGCATCAGGCATAATGACATGAACACCATCTTCAACCAAAGTTTGCAAATTACGCTGAGTCGCTTTCGCTGCCCACATTTGTTGATTCATAGCAGGTGCAACCCACACAGGGGCTTTCGTTGCTAAATATAAGGTGCTCAGTAAATCATCTGCCAAACCATTGGCAAATTTTGCAATGCTGTCACAACTTGCTGGTGCAACCAAGACGAGATCGGCCCAACGCGCCAATTCGATATGCCCCATGCCTGCTTCCGCTTCAGGATCCAATAATTCAGTATGTACAGGATTACCTGACAAAGCTTGGAAAGTGAGCGGTGTAATAAATGCTTGTGCGCCGTGCGTCATTACGACACGAACATCGAAACCAAAATCTTTTAAACGGCGTACTAAAATCGCACTTTTATAGGCAGCAATACCACCAGTAACCGCTAATATAATGTTTTTATGTGGAATAACACTTAGATCAAAGCTCACAAACAGGATACCTTACTGTTGCAGTGGCGCTCACAATAGCATTAAATACGGTCATACCCAAGTGATGTACTTGGAAAAATCATCATCATAAAAAAATTACGTGAATAAAAATGAATCAATCTATAAAAACTTGGCCTGAACAAGAACGCCCACGTGAACGCTTATTACTACAAGGTGCGCAAAGCTTATCTGATGCAGAACTTTTAGCAATTTTTCTACGTTCAGGCTCAAAGCAACATTCTGCTGTTGAACTATCTCGGATTCTGATTCAACATTTTGGCGGCTTAAATCCAATTTTTGATGCTTCACTTGAGGACTTATCTCAATTTAATGGAATTGCATCCACCAAATATGCCCAATTGATGGCCGTCAAAGAGTTAGGAAGACGTTACCTGCATAATTATTTTCATCAACAACGTTTATGTCTAGATACCTCAAGCTTAGTACTCGATTATTTACGCTATGAACTTCAAGGTGAAAAACAAGAGGTATTTGCTGTATTGTGTTTAGATGCTGAGCTGAGAAAACTACATTTTAAAAAACTCTTTTTTGGTTCACATCATTCATGCAGCGTTTCACTGAATCAAACCTTACGATATGCTTTACAACAACAGGCTTGCCAAATCGTGGTTGCACATAATCATCCTTATGGTATTGCTCAACCTTCACCAGAAGATATTTATCTGACTCAGCAACTCAAACAAGCCTGTAAACTCGTTGAAATTAAACTGATTGATCATTTCATTATTGCACCTGATGCTCATTTTTCATTTTCTGAACAACAACTACTCAGCCCTATTCAAATCAAGCAATCTGAGCTTGACAAAGCATAAATCTAACCCGAACATCAACACATAAAATTAATGATTCAAATAACATGATTGTCCGTGATCAACCGAGTATTTTTAAAGTTTTATTCTCATGGCGCGGGACGATTTTACCTAAAATTTTACCCTCTCTAGGATTTGTCATGCTCATCTCTGCCATTATTGGTGGTGTTGAGTATGTAGATCTGTATCGATTTCCAGAAATTCCTTTGGTAGGTTTTACACTGATTGGGGTTGTCCTTTCGATTTTTTTAGGTTTTAAGAATACAGCTTGTTATGATCGCTGGTGGGAAGCACGTAAGCTTTGGGGTGTTTTAATTGCAACTTCTCGTCATTTTGATCGTGACTGTCGTGTATTAACTCAGGCTCGCCGCGAACGTATTATTCAAAATGTAATTGTATTTGCGAATGTGTTACGCGACCGCTTACGTCACCAAACAGCAAATCCCACTGAACTTACGGAAACCAGTGGTCTAAGCCAGCAAGCACTAACTCAACTCTATCAACAACATAATGCACCGCAATACACACTTAGCCTGATTCAATGGGAACTATTACAAGCCATGAAAGAAGGTGAAATATCAGATATTATCTATACTCAAATGAACCGCCATGTCGCAGCCTTAAGTGAAATGCAAACGGGCTGTGATCGTATTGCGAATACCCCGATTCCATTTGCCTACTCTGTTTTACTGAATCGCACCGTATATTTTTTCTGTTTTATGCTGCCGTTTAGTTTAGGGTCTTTATTAGGTCTAGTAACCCCACTTTTAGTCGGAATTTTGGCTTATACATTTTTGGGGTTAGATGCTTTAAGTACAGAAATTGAAGAACCATTTGGAACACAAAGCAATGACTTACCTTTAGATGCGATGGTGCGTTCAATTGAAATTGAGTTACTGGGAACATTAGGTCGCCCAACTCCTCCACCGATTCAAGCACATGATCATAATTTATTGTAAATTATAAAGAGGAAACATTTATCGAGTAAAAGATTATTTCTTAAGTGTTATAATCAGACCATCTAAAATAGATAAAGTCATTCTTAAAATATTTCTCGATTAAAATATTTTCCCATTCTTTAATATCTATACATGAACTATCAATATGAATATCGACATACGCTTTTTGAGCTTGAAGATGCTTCATAAAAACTACAGGAAAGTTTTCTTTTTCATATATATGAGTTGCTATTGTTCTTCCTAAGCCATCATCATCAAACTCATGCCATGGCAGCTTATTTACCTCAGCAAAATCAATCAAATTAAAATCTACACTTAAGATGATTTTGTCATCTCCACTCGGCCAAATACATGCCATACCAACCTCTATATTAAAAAACTTCAAATATTTTTGAAATTTTACCTAAAACTTTCCCAAATACCTATCTGCCCTTCTTTCACTTTAG
>NZ_LBMZ01000044.1:0-4944 GCF_001005525.1 Acinetobacter sp. AG1
TCATGATTGTTTTTGTAAAATATAACTTTTATTCTTGCTCTAAGCTAATTCCTATATTTTACTTTTAGATAGGTATGTTTTTTAATTTGTGTTTTTGGTTAAATTTTACTGATTTATTACTTTTTGCAGACTATAAAAATACTTATAATTTTATTTGAAGTTGATTTTTGATTAGAGATTTATTTTAATTTTTAAGCTTTTTAATGGTTTTTAAAATTTTATGATGATTTATCTATAAAGCATAAAATATTTTTAATTTAATCATTTAAAAATAAAATAAAAAATATTAGACTAATTCGTCTGTCTAGATTGTTATGATATTGAAATATATATAATAAGTTAACCTTTATTGGGAAGACTTCCTTGTTCTTTCAAACTAGATAAATTTGCTTTTAAAAAATAAAAAAGAGGTTGTGTCATGGTTGCGATTATTTCTGGAAATGGCTTTGGTTTATTGAATAGCTCATTTAATAATCTGGGTAAAAACGGGGTACAAGGCAACGCAAACTCTGGACAATCTCAGCTCCAAAATTACGTCAATATTGCAGATGGTAATCTTATTATTCGTCAGTTAGATCAAAGCCTATCTGCGATTGGTAAAGACATCCAGTCTATTCAAACCTACAACTCCAAAGGCGTGCTTAGTGGTGATATACAATGGGGTGGAGAAAGAAGTCGTCGACTCGTATTGGTTGGTGATCTTAATGTGGCAGGCAGTAAAATTCTGATTACAGCAGAAGATGGACACCAAATCACATTTAACTTTAGTTCAACCAATAATTATATCTCTACAGAAGGTGATGGAGCTTACGATAAGCTTAGTATAAATGGAAATACATGGACGGTGACTGATGGCGCAAGCTTGGCAAAAGAAGTCTATGAGTATAATCCGACTTTAAAAACAGGACGTTTAATTGCTGTTCAAGACAATAATGGAACTAACCTTGCCTATAGCTATGATGCCTTAGATAGATTAGTTTCAATCAAAGATTTAAATAGTACAACATTAAATGAACTGATTTATAACTATGATAGTACAAGCAATCGTATCAAACGTATTGATACCAAAGCCAATGGTGTCACTAGCCAAAAAGTTTATTATGAATACGATGGCTTAAATCGTTTATCCAAAGTCATTACTGATTTAACCCCAACAGATAACAGTATTACAGACCAGAATGTATATACCACCACCTATGGTTATGAGCTCAGTACGAGCCGAATTAGCTCGATTACACAAAGCGATGGTACATCAGTTCAATTTAGCTATGAACTTGATACTGTAACGAATACTTACCGAGTTAAAACAGTTCGAGATAATCAGGGTTTAACTACATTCACCTATGCTGCGAATAAGACCACGGTAACGAATAGCCTCAATGAAGTATGGGAATACAACTACGATGCTAATCAACAATTAATCAGTATTAAAAACTCAAACGCAGAAGTGTCATCATTTAGCTATGACAACCAAGGCAATGTCACCAGTATTATAGATAACGAAGGGAATAAGCTGACATACCGCTATGATAGCAACGGCAATTTAATTGAAGAATATAACCATGTAGGTAAGGCTGTTAAATACAGCTATATCAATAATTCCCAACTTGCGACCATTACAGAATTCAGTAGTTTAGCCACAAAAGATGCCAATGGTGCTTGGATATTACCGACAGGTGATGCACAAAATACCAATTCTATCTATGACAGTTCACAGCGACTGCGCTATGTCATTAGCAGTGAAGGTAGTGTGATAGAATATCTTTATAACGAAAAAGGTCAATTGACTGGAAAAGCAAGCTACCAAAACCAATATAACATTGCGAGCGGATCAGCATTTGCAACGGTAGAAACATGGTCTAAAAAGAATGT
Source organism: Acinetobacter sp. AG1 (assembly GCF_001005525.1). Taxonomy (NCBI): domain Bacteria; kingdom Pseudomonadati; phylum Pseudomonadota; class Gammaproteobacteria; order Moraxellales; family Moraxellaceae; genus Acinetobacter; species Acinetobacter sp. AG1. The sequence goes on from NZ_LBMZ01000044.1 coordinate 1,873, forward strand.
GAGAAATCAACTCACAAGCTATGAATACGATGTGTTAGGTAATCTAAAAAGAGAAACAAGCCATAGTTCGATTAATAAAAGTGTCGATGTATCAGGTATTGTCAATAATCAGGGGGTGTTTGAAGATGCAACACAACTGGTTGATTATGTCTACGACTCAAGAGGTTTGCTACTCCAGAAAATTATTCGCCATGGTGCAGATCGACAAACGGCCGTAGCGACAGCGGCTCAGGCGATCCAAACATACACTTATGATGGTTTAGGTCGAGTTTTAACAGAGGTCAGTGCGACTGGTACCACAACGTATAGCTATGCAGCGGGTAAAATTACTGTTACCAATGCAGCGAATTTAATCACGACACAAAGCTTTGATAATTATGGACGATTATTAAATAGTGTGCAGTCTGCGACTAATCAATCAGATCGAATGACGACCTATACTTACGATGAAGTTGGTCGATTGGTTTATAGCAAACAGTCTACAGGAAATGAACAATACAATTTCTACGATAAAAAAGGTAGATTGGTCGGTGTTGTTGATAGTTCAGGTTTACTAATCGAATATGTTTATAATAAGAATGATCTACAAACCAAAGAAATCCGTTATGCCAATGCTGTCAATACAACTGGTTGGCTGGTCAATAATAGTGTAACTAAAAAACGAATCGAAGATATTCGCCCAGCAGTGAACACTTTCGATCGCGTGATTGGGAAGAGTTATAACACCAGCAATCAGCTGGCTACGGTTACTCAAGCCAATGGTCTAGTGACAGAATATAGCTACGATACTTTTGGTAATATTATTCAAACAAAAACAGGCGACCGAATCAGTCGTTACTTCTATAACAAAGATAATCTTCAGGTCGGCGCTTTAGATGCTGAAGGTTATTTTACTGAGACAATTTATAATTCAATTGGTCAACAAATTCAGGTTAACCGACACAGTAAATTAACGACAGAGAGTTTACGTGCTGCAGGAACATTAGCTCAGTTAAAACCAATAGGCGCAGATAATACAACGCGTAGTACCTTGTTTTTTTATAATGCTCAAAGTCAGTTGGTTGGTTCTATTGATGAAAAGAACTTTATTACTGCCTATATTTACGATGAAAAAAATAACACAGTTACAACACGCCAGTATTCAACTGCGACAACAGCAGTGCTTAGTAATACTATGGTATGGGCAGATTTTATTGCCACAATTCCAGTCACCAATACCTATCAAGAAACGATTAAATACTATGATAATCAAGGACGATTAACCAAGTTAAGTGATACACGCCAAGGCATTACCAGTTATGAATACGATGCAGCAGGTCGAATCATTACTGAAAAACTTGCGACAGGCAGTGCAAATGAAAGACAAACTAAGACTCGTTATAACGCTTTTGGAAATGTCACGCATGTTTTATCAGGTGAAGTGATCAATGAAATTAAAGCTGGCATGACGGCCACAGAAATTGATCAAGTCTATGAACAATATGGAGTTAAATCTTACTACGATGCAGCAGGTCGCAAGACTCATGTTCTCAATGCAGCGGGTCAATTAACAACCTTCTATTACGACAAAGTGGGACGCTTAACCCATCGTATTAATGCCGAAGGTAATGTTGTTGAGACGAACTATACTTTATTCGGTGAAGTAAAAAATACGACCCAATATGTAAGTAGTTTGTCTAAGACGGATGTAAATGTAACTGATCGAGCTGGGGCCGCGATTCCTGATGCATTGGCCAATGCAGTAGGTGTGGGCAAACGCTTAAAAGGTGGAGAGTTAACCACAACTTTCACCAATTTAGTCACTGCGATTAAGACTGCTGCAAAAGATAAAGTAGATGCATTTGAATATGACAAGTTAGGGAATATCAGTAAAAAAATTGATGCTGAACTTAGAGGTATTGACTATGTTTATAACCTCTATGGTGAATTAGAAAAAGAAACAAGACAAGTCACGCTGAATGGTGTTAGAAGAGCGGTTCAAACAGGCTATACCTATTCAAAAAGAGGTGAACTGAAAAGTACTATTTTAGATCAGAATGGCTTAAACCAGACGACGAGTAGTAAAGAATATGATGCCTTTGGTCGTGTGATTAAAGAAACCGATGCAAAAGGCAATATCACGACTTACGATTACAGTTTAGATCAAGGTCGAACGATACAAATTAAATCGGCTAATAATAGCTTATCACAAACGAGTTATGATGCATGGAATCGCATCATCACCGTAAATAATAATAACAATATCATGACGTATAGTTATGATGATAAAGCGAGAACATTAACAGTAAAAAGCCCAGAAGGCTTACAAACACTGACTCGTTACAATGAGTTTGGTGATGTAATTGATTTTATCGAAGCGAATAATGGTAAAACCTCTTACCTATATAATAAAGACGGTCAAAAAATCAGAGACACCAATGCGGGCTGGGCGGTAAATAATTATGTCTATGATAAAAATACAGGCCTATTAAAAGAAACCACCAATGCACTCGGTTTAAAAACAGAATATTTCTATGATGATGCTGGCCGCGTGCAAGCGCAGATCATTAACCTCTCTGCCGCGGAAAAACTTGAAACGCGTTATCGCTATGATGGGCTTGGACAACGTTTAGAGGTGATCGAAGCCTATGGTACGATTAATCAACGTTCTACCCAATACAATTACGATAGAGTAGGACGTTTGCTGTCAGTTGTGCAAGACCCAACAGCACTTGCGGCAACCACAAGCTATATATATGACGAAACAGGACGTCAGATCAGTGTCACGGATAAAGGTATTACCACACAATATAACTATGATGCATTAGGTCGTCGTATTTCAGAGATTCAAGATCCAACAGGTATTGCCTTAAAAACAGAATATCGTTACGACCTAAATGGCAATCTCACCAGAAAAATTGATGCTGCAGGCAATAGCACTTGGTATGTCTATGACAATGTCAATAATTTAAGCTATACCGTAAATAGCTTAGGTGAGACGAGCAGTTTAGTTTATGACCTGAATGGTCGTGTGATTGCTCAATATCGTTATACGACTTTACAAAATGTGAGCACATGGGCAACGAAAGACAT